>JAHBAR020000015.1 GCA_018500015.2 Candidatus Kerfeldbacteria bacterium
CAAATTATTTTATTCATAATGCCTACTGGCACAATAATTTCGGACATCGCATGAGTCATGGATGTGTGAATGTGAATTTGGAAAACTCAAAATGGATTTACGATTGGGCTCAAGTAGGTACGCCGGTATGGATTCACGAATGAAATACATGCGCGTTGCGCACACCATTTTTTTATCAGTCGGATTTTTCAGTGTGCCGTTTGTTACATCTGCATCAGCACTTCGCGCACCGCAACTCCAAGTCATCGACATGAATTCGCGCACAGTCGAACATGTCATCACTGTGGAAGCTGACGGTACGGATGTTGGATTAAAGCCTCTGGTTGCTGACATTGACGACGATGATAGCGCAGATATTCTTGTGTTTGAATCTACGGGAAGCGAGGTCAAGCCACTTGTACGCATATATGATCGACATGGCGTGCAGAAAAAAATCTACCCATTGTTTGTGCCGCAAGAGGCTGGCAACGAAATAAGTGCAGCTATTGGTAATGTTGATAGCGATGCTGAGCTCGAAATTGTTATTTCGTTTCCACAAAGTACAAGTACACGTGTATATATCTTTGATGCCACATTTAAATATAATGATCCATCACGCCCCTCATTTATTGCATTTCCTTCGTTGAGTACTGGCGCTCGCGTTACTGTAGGCAATGTCACCGGCGATAAAAAAAATGAAATTATTGTTGGCACTGGAGTCGGTGCGCAAGCGCATGTTGGTTTGTTTGATCAACATGGAAAGCAGTACGGCACTGACATTATCCCGTTTGCCGAGACTGATACCCAAGGCGTGACACTTGCAACCATCACAAGCAGCGGCAGTACATACGCAGACCTTGCTATCGGCTTGGCGGAATCAGCACAAACATGGTTTAAGGTATATACTATCGACAATGCATTTACCTATCCGGTGCGCACTGAACAACGAGTGTGGTCACGGGAGTGGAAGAGTGGAGTGAGTCTTGCCAGTGCAGATATTTTGCACACCGGTAGTCAAGAGCTTGTTGTTGCTCCGTTATCTGATCAGCGCACTGAGTTGCAATTTTTTCATGCGGACGGAACTAAGGAAGATTCAATTGCGCCTGTGTATGGTTTTGAAGAGAGTTTTAATGGAGGCTCCGAGTTTGCTTTTGGTCAGCTTGATTCTGACCTTGCTACAGAGTTGGTTATTGCTCCGCGCGTACAAACACAACGCGGCGATCTTTCAAAAGGAAGTAAATATGTGGTAACTGATCTCTCAGAGCAAACTACGACATTATGGGAGGATGGATATATTCTTAAGCAGTTTCTTATTTCTAGCGGCGCAGGTGGTCGACCAACGCCAACCGGCGAAACAAAAATTAGTTATAAAAAAGCGTTGATCAATTATGATGGTGCAATGTTTGGCGAGTCGTATCATTTTGCGAACACTCCTTGGAATACCATGTTTCGTTCGGGCGGATATTTTTTCCACACCGCCTATTGGCACAATAATTTTGGTAACCCAATGAGCCATGGGTGCATCAATATGCGAGAGCCTGACGCGCATTTTTTGTATGATTGGACTGAGATGGGGACCGTAGTGATCACGCACTCTTAACAACAAGATTGCCGCGTCGCTCACGCTCCCCGCAATGACAAACCTTCTGCATGTCATTGCGAGGAAGGGCAAAGCCCTGACGAAGCAATCTTGTTGTTTTTGCCCATTTTAAGTATACTTTCACGCGTATGACTATACGCACAAAAGTACGCCTATCTTTGTTAGGCATTCTTGCTCTTGCACTGCTTGCCGGCATTATCGATTATCCAAAAGGTCCAGATATTCACATTGGAAAATGGCACGATGAAATTAAAGTGCATCTTGGACTTGACCTTCAAGGAGGCAGTTCATTGCTGTATCAAGCCGATGTTTCAGATATTGCCGATGCTGATCGTGAAGCCGCTCTTGCGAGTGTTCGTGATGTGATTGAGCAACGCATCAATGCATTTGGTGTTTCTGAGCCAGTGATTCAAACTATTCGCTCGGGTGATGACTGGCGTATTGCTGTTGAGCTTCCTGGTGTTACAGACATTCAAGAGGCTATAGATCGTATTGGTGCAACGCCGACACTCGAATTTAAAGTCGAAGGTCCAGCGCCAATATATACCGACGAGCAGTTGGCCACAATTCGTGCCCACAACGACGAGCAAAAAACAAAAGCGCAAGATGTGTTAAACCGCACACTCGCTGGCGAAAGCTTTGAACAGCTCGCAACCGAAAACACCGAGGATCCGGGTTCAAAAGAAACACAAGGTAATCTTGGTCAATTTACCGACGGTGAGATGGTGGGCGCTTTTAATGACGTGGTATTTAACAAGGCAACGGTTGGGCAAATCTACCCTGAGTTGGTATCTACAGAGTACGGGTATCACATCATTCGTGTTGACGAACGCACAGAAGCAATCACAGATGAAAACGGTACTGTCACGCAGAAAGCAACCGCAAAAGCTCATCATATTTTATTTACGACAACCTCTGAAGAATATCCAATCTATGGCCCAACGTATGTTTCTTCCGGGCTCTCAGGTGAGCAACTCAGTCGCGCCGATGTAGTGTTTGATCCAAGCACCGGTTTGCCAGTCATCTCTGTGACATTTAATTCTGAGGGCACACAGTTGTTTGCTCAAATTACAAAAGAGAATATCGGCAAAACCATCGCCATTTATCTTGACGGTGAGCTGGTCATGACACCTCTTGTGAATGAACAAATCCCTAATGGACAGGCGGTGATTAATGGTAGCTTCACTTTGCAAGAAGCAAAAGCAGAAGTACAAAAGCTTAATGCTGGCGCTCTTCCTGTTCCTATATCTCTCGTTTCTCAACAAAATATCGGCCCTTCGCTTGGGCAAGTATCCATTGAGCGGAGTTTGCTCGCTGGTGTCATTGGGCTTGTGCTCCTTTCTTTCTTTATCATCGCATACTATCGTCTCCCCGGCGTGCTTGCTGTTGTTGCACTTGGCATGTATACGCTCATTGTTCTTGCAGTATTCAAACTATGGCCTGTGACGCTTACGCTTGCCGGTATCGCCGGGTTTATTTTATCGATTGGTATGGCGGTCGATGCCAATGTGTTGATTTTTGAACGTTTAAAAGAAGAGCTCCGCGCAGGCAAGTCCATTGACTCTGCTGTGGAAGAAGGATTTAAGCGCGCATGGCTTTCCATTCGTGATTCAAACTCTTCATCACTCATCACCTGTTTAATTTTGTACTGGTTTGGCTCATCCCTTATTCGTGGCTTTGCAATTACACTGGCCATTGGCATTGTGATAAGCATGTTCTCTGCGATCACTATCACTCGCAACTTCTTGCACTTCGTGCGTCCAAAAAATCCGTGGTGGTATTCTGTAACAAAGTAGTATGTTTAAAATTATTCATAAATCAAAATATTTTGCAGCGTTTTCCATTGTGTTGTTTATCCTTTCGGTAACCGCATATGGTATATGGGGGTTGCGCTTAGGTATTGATTTCACCGGCGGCGCGTCGCTTGATCTTTCATTTAGTAATCGTCCTACCACAGAGCAGCTCGCAACAGATCTTTCTACTTTAGGTTTTGAAGCATCAAGTATTGTCACAGGAGGTGACACGGAGATGCTCATTAAATTTCAAGAGCTCGACAATGCGCAAAAAGACGCAATCGTTTCTGGGCTCTCACACTATGGCGCAACAGAGGTGAGTTTTGTTACCATCGGCCCGTCGATCGGCGAAGAGTTGAAGCAGAAGTCTATTCTCGCCATTGGTTTGGTGCTGGCAGCAATTATTGTCTATATTTCGTATGCGTTTCGTCGCGTATCAAAAGGTCCCGTGCCATCGTGGGTGTACGGCATTGCCGCGATTGTTGCGCTTGCACACGACATCTTTATCCCTATTGGTGTGTTCGCTTTACTTGGTCATTTTGCCGGAGTGCAGATTGATGCATTGTTTGTGACAGCACTTTTGACCATTCTTGGATTCTCAGTGCACGATACTATTGTGGTGTTTGATCGTATCCGTGAAGGGTTGAAAGATCGTGCACACAAAACTTTTGCTGAAATTGTTAATATTTCTATCAACACCACTCTCGCTCGCTCAATTAACACCTCAGTTACCACGCTCATTGTGCTTACCGCGCTGTATGTGTTTGGTGGCACTGCTATCCACTGGTTTGTATTCACTCTTATCTTGGGCATCATTTGTGGAACATACTCTTCGATTTTCATCGCAAGCCCAGTATTGCTTCTTGGCGAATGGTTCCTGAATAGAAAGAGAAAAATAGCCTAACAACAAGATTGCTTCGCTGCGCTCGCAATGACGTTGCAGAAGGGCTGTCATTGCGAGGAAGGGCAAAGCCCTGACGAAGCAATTTTGTTATTCAACGTTAAGTTTGCCTGCAGCATGAAGTTTGACAATGGTGTCATCAACATAACTCTTTAGCCCTTGAAGTGATGTCATGTATGTTGTAAGGAGTTTGGTGAACAGCGCTTCATTACTCTCTTTTTCCAACACATCATGAATTTCACCTGAGTCAGGATCGGCGATTTCTTGCGTTGCGGCAAGGTGGTCAACTTCAGCCTCTCGAAACACTTTTTGTGCGCTTTTGAGTGCAGTAGTCAACTCAACAATCCGTGTTTCATTGTTGTGCATGGCGCGAGTTTCTTCGATGTATGCAAGAAGATGCTGGATGTGTTGTTGTACACCTTGAAGATCAATAGCTTTGAGTTGGTCAGGGTTTTCCGGTACTCCAAAAAGCTCTCCAAAGGTCATCTTTTGTTGTTCTTCGTTTGCCATAGATGCTCATAGTATACACCGCTTGTACACGATTGACAAAGTGAATGAAATATGGAATACTCATACGTTGATTTTCTCTTGAAATAAGAGAACAACTTCGCTATACTTGTCTACAATTACATCAACATACATACTTATGGCAACACGACGACGAACAGGAGAGTCAGCAGCCCCTGCGAATGCAGGCGCACAGCCACAAAAGAGTACTCTTGGTGGTCAACCCGTAGATACTATAACAGTAGGAACCCGTACTGCAGCACGTGGACCAGAAAAAGCACGTATACCAGAGCTCAAAGAAGGGACTGTGTTGCGTGGTGTTACTGCTTCGTATGTGGGTGCGCGCAAACCTGGAGAGTATTCTGCGGAGTGTGTCGTGGGTGGAAAGAGATTAGATCTACGTGTATTTACTGACAACGCACACTATGTTTTGATTAGCAGCCCCCAAAAAGTAGATGTTCGTTTATTAGAAACACCTCAACAACAAGGGGGAAAGTTGAGTGCGCGAGCTGTTGTTGATGGCGCGAGCGTTGACCTTTCAACTATTGAGCATATTGCTCGTAGTGCTCCAGCCCGACAACCAGGCGAATTGGTGGAATTGGGTAGGCGAACGCTCACCCAGCTTGAACCGGGTGTATTTGCAGTCAGCGGTCAGGAGGCTGATAATCGCGCTGTCCGAGTACGATCTCTTTTGGGTTGGAAGCCAGAGATGGTCAAGGATAGAGGGGTGGAGATGGTGGCAGCAGACAATGTGCGCGTTGCCATGCTTAGAGGCGGCGTAGATGCTTATATGTATGAGGCTTTGCCTGAGCGTGAGGCCATCTTACTGAGCCAGCATATTCGTTTTGTGAATATATTGAATCGATACGCCCCTGTTATTACCGCGCTTTCCCAGCCCGATGGTTTTCGAGATCATATGGGAAAAGTTTTACCTTGGGAACCAGAAGGCGCTTGGGCGCCACGAGTGCGAACAGAGATTGCTACACGCATGATAGAGGTATTAGGTGCGTATTTTAGTTACATAGCAGCCAATGCACCCAGCGAGCAATTCGTGGATACTGATTACCTTGAGGCAGCTATGAATAAGTTGGAAGAATTTTTGTACGGAGCTGCCTTTTTTGCAAAAGAAGAGAGCGTTCCTTCAGTTACAATACTACCAACCGCACAGTTGAAATTACCACAGGCCCAGCATTTGGAAGAACTTCATACATTTTTTGCGGCCGCTATGCCTGATGCATCAAAGGTATGGACTCCAGAAACTTTGCGCACTGTTGGCACGGTAATGGATGCGGCTACTGAAGAGCTACCAGATGATTTTATTGAACGAGCACCACGCGGTGGCGATCTTTTTGCAACTTTGAATGTAATACTGGAAGATGCTGGTTTACCAAGGCTCCAGAGAGGTCAGGAGTATGTTGTAAAGGGTCGTATTGACACATCTACCGGCACTCCAAGATTTTTTGATCTTTCTGATGCGTTACGGATAGGAACAGTTCTTGATGATCCCGCGGTTGTTTTTTCAACAGAAGGAAACCTTAGCGTCTTATTTGATTCTGTTCAAGCTCGCGCAAGAAGGGCTGTCAGTATTCAGACTGCGCGTTCATCCGCACTTACTGTCGATATTGCTCCAGATATGTTGCCGCGTACCACTGCTCTCAGAGAGGGTGAATTTATTGACGCACTCAAAGCCGGGCATATTGAAATGCGTACTGTTCAGGTGAATGATCTTGATTCTACAGTGCATGCTCTTGAACACGCAAGTACTCTACAAATTATTGGATACATTAATGGGCGTTCTGAAAAGAGCGTTTTTCCAAGATCGTTTATAGATGCGCGCTCAAGAGGGGAGGGTGCAGCCATAACACGAGCAATCGTCGATCGACTCAGTGCTAATTTGAGAGTGTTCTTGTCCCCGCTTGTTATTGATAGGGTTGAGATAGCGAGACAAGATTTGGATGTCACAACCATTGAGCTTACTGTGGTTGTGCATGGAGTAGTTTGTGCTGTTTCTCTTAATGGTAAGGTAGAACACGACCGTAAAGCATTTGAGCCGTTTAGGAAGGCTATTGCAGAGGCGAAAGCTGCTCGTGATGCTCAAGAAGCTGATGGAGGGCGATCAAGGCTCTATGCGTGGTTACAAGCAGCGCCACTGGTGAACATTATTGGCTATGTACAAGGAGAGCTTTTAGAAGAATCTACAGTTCCTCAGCAATATCGTTCATATAGAACCGCTTTACGCGGCCCGGCGGATTTTGCTGCTGGCATACGCGAAAGAGTTTTGGCTCGCGTGCGGGCTGACGCACGTTTGCCAGATAATGCAGTGTTTGTTCCTGTAAGCAACGATCCTTTTGTTGTTAAAGTGACGTGTGCAGGAGTGCCGCCGCAGCACATGACAGTTACTGGTGATCCACGAACTGATGAGCCAGTATTTAGGGGTGTGCGTGATTTTTTTCATGAGCAACTTGCCGCACCAAAACTCCTTGAGCGCTTTAACGCAGACAATAACATCTTCCCCCCACTGGTTTTTGGTGAGACAGCAAGGCACACTTCTGGCATATATCCTTCAGATGAGTTTCGCATTAGTGGGATAAGTTATCTCAATACCACTCAAATTTTTAACCTTACACCTGTTGCTGGTGGCTCACCATGGGCCATGTCCTTATCTGAGTTTGCCGCTGAGTTAGAACGTGGATTTATTTATCGCGATGTATTGAAGGAGGAGGATGCATATATTAATGATGCCTCCCCATGGAATTTTCCGTCTCGCGAGATACATACAAATCCTGAGCGAGCACTTGCCTTTAATGGTATGCCAGCAACAGAGATGGGTGGTAGGTTTGTGCGTCGTTTTCGCCTTGCTGTTCAGTACAACTCTGGAAAGGAAAAGGGAAAAACATACCGTGTTATCCGTGTTGATGGTTCAACGCATGAAATGATTTGTGCACAGGAGACCTCTGAAGGTATCTTGGTGGAGCCTACTGTGGAGCTTGTTATGGACACCGATGATGTGATTCGTAATCCGCACTGGTTTGAAATTCCAGACAACAGTGTGTACATTCGAGTTGCTCAAGCCTTTGATTTGCGCAGTCCTGAGCTTGCTCGCCAACTGTTTGAACCGGGGCGATTAGAGCTTGTGAATCCCCAGGATGGTTCAACTCTTCCATTTTCAACTCTTCGTATCACACCAGGTGGTATAGCTTGTCGATATGTTGGAGGGGGTTCTACTATTACAATGACTGTAGATAACTTTATCGAGAAGGTGCGAAAGAATGAAATTCTCATTACAGGTGCCCAATCTGAGAGGATTACACAAGCTAATGAAGATGTTCCTCTCGATCCACACGTATCATTTGGTCAAAATGCTCGATATCGCTTTGAGCGTGCTCTGCGACGTCTTCAGTCCGTTGAATTTGTTGAAGATTTTGAAAACGGGAAATTTGAATGTGTTGAAGTAGTTGACGGCACACAGCACACAGCTGTAGTTACGGTGCTGGAGAGAGATGAGGTTGGTTGTCTGTTGAAATTTGAGCCAGAGATTGTGAGTAGTCCAGCACGTTTTACCTATGAAGCTATTATTGCTGCCAAGGTAGCTGGCATATTCCGTGCTGATATAATGCGTTCAAGATGGCGCCCTGCGCGATCGTCGCCACCACGTGCTTTTGCAGCCCCACAGCCTAGGGAAGCTCCGTCCATACAAGAGACGCTCTCTTTTTCAAGACGACCGTCTGATGAAGATCCAACAAAACCATATTCGACGGAAGTTTCTCCAGAATTTGATGATGCTGGAGATGACAAAGATGAAGATCTCATATCACCTCCCGGAACTCCTGATGCTAGCCTTAGAGGTCGCCCGTTAATTGGGATCTCGCCTGAGCCGCTAGTCCCAATTGCTCCGGTAGGTGGACAGCCCGAAGATCCTACATCGACCGGTCGATACGCAGCACCAGTATTGCGTACTCCAGCACCCGAATTACCACCACAGCCTCTAGGAGCGGTAAGAACTTGGGTGCCTGACGTTGGCGAACCGTCGCGTACAACACCTCCTCCTGCTGTCGAAATAATGCCTGCACCCGCGCTGGTGGAAGTTGCTGCTCCACCTAACCCTGAACTGCAGCGCATGGAAGCTTTACAAAGAGTTTTGACAACTCAATTGGCCAACGAAAGGACATTACTTAATGTTATTCAGCAACTGAGTGCTAACGCATCAAGATTTGATCGACTTTTCAGTTTTAGGAAGTATGCTGAATTAGATAGAGTGGCAGAACAGCGGTCTGGGTTTACTGACGCTCGTGATTTTGCTAATTATCAACAATTGAAAAATGCCGCAATTTTGCTTGATGGGTTCAATCAAGCGAAGTTGCAGGCCATACGAGCTATTGATCCTGGTATAGATATTCGTCTAGTAGACCTATCTCAATTGTAAATGTGTATATGATACATAAAAACTCTCGCCAATCAGGCGAGAGTTTTGTAATGAGCTATTTTGTAACTTCTTTCACTAGTTTTGCGAATACTGCTGGATAGTGTTCCGCAAGTCCTGCAAGTACTTTGCGATCGAGCATTACATTCTTTTTCTTGAGCGCTGCGATCAGTTTGCTGTAGCTTGTGCCGTTGATCTTCGCTCCAGCCGAGATCTTGATGCTCCAGAGGTTGCGAGCATTACGCTTTTTGAGTTTGCGGTGGTCATATGCGCGTTGACCGGATTTGCGGATTGCGGTGCGAGCGTGGCGTACCAAGTTTTTGCGGCCTTGGTAGTAGCCCTTAGTTTGCTTGAAGAGGGAGTTGCGCTTGCGTGCGCGGGTGGTTCCACGTTTTACTCTTGCCATACTGATTTAAGCGATTGCGCGGTTAATGTTTCGTGTAATAGTGTCTGAGATAGTTTTGCGACGACGCTTGTTGCGAGTCGTCTTGCTGCTTTCGCGGCCGTTGAAATGATCTTGGCCAGCGCGTTTGATTTTGATCTTGCCAGTCTTGGTTTTTTTCAAGCGCTTGGAGATCACTTTGCGTGTTTTCAGTTTAGGCATATTATTTTTTCTTCAATGTAACGAGGGCTGTAAATTTGCTTCCTTCGCGAGTGATCGGGCTTTCGAGCGCGATTTCGGAAGTGAAGAGTTGGATAAACTTACCGACAACCTCTTTTCCAACTTCGGGGTGAGCTTTCTCACGGCCGCGAAGAAGGAGTTCGATCTTCACTTTGTAGCCTTTCTCGAAAAATTTCTCGGCCTGGTTGACGCGTACCATCATGTCATGGTCGCCGATTTTGGCACCCAGTCGAATGCATTTGATTTCGCCTGCACGTTTGGACTGAGAACGACTCTTACGCATCTGCTTTTCTTGTTCGTATTGCAGTTTGCCAAAGTCGATGATCTTAGCGACAGGAGGGTTTGCTTGTGGAGAAACTTCCACGAGATCGAGGCCGAGGTTTTGAGCTCGTTCGATAGCAATGTCTGTAGGCGTTGCGCCAAGTTTTTGACCGTTTTCGTCAATCAAGAACACGAGATCGGAATCGATTTCTTCGTTCTTGCGAAATTCTTTCTTGGAAATGGCTGTAGTGGTTACTTTTTATTAAATACCTTTGCTTGCTTTGCTAAGAAGCAAACATGTGGCACATCCTGAGTCGCAGAAATGCGCAACCCAGGAACATAGAAACGATAGAAATTCGCTCACTGCGTAGTTGTGGAGCTTTTTTGATGACCGAGGCGTACATTCAGGTACGTCGAGAGAGGCAAAAAAGCGAACAACACGCCCCGCAGGGGTCGTCGCAGCCGGTATTTCCGGCTTGCCGGAAAACAGGGCTGCACGACAGTGGGTGAATTTATACGTTTATATGGTGGAGATGGTGGGCCTCACACCCACGTCTTGTTCATGTATCACTCTGATCTTCATGCATAGTCAGATTTGGAGAGTTTCAACGTACTGCCGGCAAACCGACAAAGAACAGTATGTCTACATCTTGGTAAAAGTCCCGCGTGCCACAAGATATGCGCACAGCAATTCCATAGAATGGCACCGCTGATCGTCAGTATGGAAACCCGACGGGCGATGGTTGCGGTATTTCTACGCAGCAACAGCAGCCGGTGTGAGAGTGAGTGAAGCCACGAGAGCGTTCACTTTAGCTTTCAAACGACTGGTGAAGTTTGCACTTCGGAATTTGATGCTTTTGAAACGAGAGACATCAACTCGACATGCACAGAAGTGATATCAAAGAACAATCAACGATTGGACATCCCCGGACAAGAAAAAACAGCGTTTTTTAGAGTCCGCGGATGTTTATCTGTACTTGAGCGCGCGCGCAATATCGCGCTCCGCCTCACGTTTTTTGATTAACTGACGCTTGTCGTGCTGTTTTAAACCACGTGCAAGAGCAAGTGTTACCTTAATCAAACCGGACTTACTATACACATTTTTGGGTATCATTGTCAACCCTTTTTGCTCCAATTTCCCAAGGATATGGACCAGTTCTGACTTTTTGACGAGCAGCACCCGGTCGCGGTCGGGATTGTAGCCGCGTTGGTTGAGTGTTTGGTAGGCGGTGATGTGCGCTTCTTTAAGCAAAAGCTGACCGTTTTCGATGGAGCAATATGACCCGCGAAGGCTCATTGCACCTTTTTTGACGCTTTTGACCTCAGCTCCTGTTAATACAATGCCAGCCGTGTATTCGTCTTCTACGGTGTATCTGGAAAGCCCCTCTTTGTTCACAATCAAATCCATAGACTATACCTTAGCGTAGAGAGATTGTTTTGTCATTAAACAGCGGGTGACGCCGGAGCAGGGACCCTGTCCGCACGGAGCCGTAGGCGAGTACGGACGGGGTGCGTAGTGCGGCAGGACCCGCGTGTTTACTCGTAATCATTTCTCAAGTATCATATCTTCTGATGAAAAAATATTTTCGAGCGCATCCGGTGCGCTTAGCGTTGATTGTTGTCGCACTGCTGCAACTTGTGTACGGCGCATATTTTGCATGGAACGATTCCGCAACAGTTGATGAAGTCGCGCACATTGGTGATGGATACGCCGTTGTCGCGCACCAAGATAATCGATTGAATCCTGAACATCCGCCGCTGTTAAAAGCCCTTGCTGGTATGATGGTCGCTGCACAATTTCCAAACGATATTGTTGGAACAAGTTCATGGGCTGAGCACAATCAGTGGGGAGCAGGGAGAGAGTTGTTGTATTGGCAAGACAACAATGCCAACTGGCTGCTGTTTGCCGGACGCATGCCAACCGTTGTTGCCTCAGTTATATTTTGTGTGATGTTGTTTGGTTTGGCGCGAGAATTTTTTTCTATGCGCACGTCGTTGATCGTGTACGGTCTCGCAGTTCTTTTTCCAGATGTGCTTGGTCACGGGCATTTCATCACAACAGACATCATGGCGGCGCTTGGGTATACAACGGTATTGTGGGTGTATGTGCGCATGTTGAAGAAAAAATCAAAAAAAATTTGGCCGCTGGTGCTTGCGATGACATTTGCGCAGCTGTGTAAATTTTCTTCGGTGCTGTTGTTTGCTATTGTCCCGCTGATTGGATTGATGTGGCGCAAGTGGAGTGACCGCACATCTTTTGGTTCCGCTTTTCTCACCACCGTGCGTGAAAGTGCAAGCGTGATTCCGTTGACGTTCCTGCTTGTGTGGATCGTCTATATTCCCGTGACGTGGAATATGTCACAGGGTTTGCTTGACACGCTGATTAGCTCTAACCTCTCCTATATCGATTCCCATTTTTATTGGGTCTTTAATGTGCTACATGCTTTGGCGAGCAACCCATTTACTAAGCCGTTGTGTGATTATGTGCTTGGTGTTGCGATGGTTGTGCTCCGCGTTGAAGGCGGAAACAATACATTTATTTTTGGGCAGATGAACATGCACGGCATCTGGTGGTTTTTTCCAATTGCGTGGCTTGTGAAAACGCCGATTGGTTTGATTGCGCTCTATGCTACAGGAATTTTTGCAGCCATACAATTACGTGTAAAAAAAGAGATACTGTTTGTCGCAGGTGCAGTGCTGTGTGTGTATTGGGGATTTACACTCAAAGGCTCACTTAACTTGGGGACGCGGCATTTGTTGCCGACGATCTCTTCACTTCTGTTGATTGTTGGATACGCGTTTGAAGCGCTGTGGAGTCGCACTCGTGGATGGAAAATATTTTTGAGCGCGATGACGGCATGGGCCGTGGTGAGCGTCGTGCTTAATGCCGCACACCCGCTTGCGTATATGAACGAAGTATCACTCTTTGTTCCGCGCAATGACATTTTGGTCGACTCCTCGCTTGACTGGGGGCAGGATTTGAAACGTCTCGCTGCATATGTGCGCAAAAATAATATTGACGACATTAAAGTTGATTATTTTGGTGGCGGCGACACATTACGCGAAATACCAAACGCGACATTGTGGCATGTGGAATATGGCCCAACAACGGGCTACCTTGCTGTTTCCGCAACCTTTTTGCCATTCTCTCACATGTATGGTGTGAAAGAAGGGAAGTGGTCATATGATTGGTTGAAAGAGTTCACGCCTATTGCTACCATCGGTCACTCTATTTTGGTGTACCACATCACCGAACAAGATTTTATAGATCATCCTCCAACGTCTCCATACCCGCTCGTCCAACCCGCGTGGATTCCTCCTGTACAGTAATTTTTTTTCGAAATACCGCAACGAACATCGGATCAAGATGGTCTTTGTCGGGAAAAATGCGAATGAGCTTTGATGCTATTTCATGTGAGACGATAGGAAGTCCGTTGCTTCCCGTTGCATTGAAGTAGTCATGTGCATTGAGCAATTCGATATGCTCTCCGCGCTTGTTAAGAAATTTTGCAACGACGATCTCATTCTCTTCAGGCGCTAGTGAACAGGTTGAGTAGAGGAGCACGCCACCGGGTTTGAGTGCAAGAAGAAGTCCCCCGAGCAATGCGAGTTGTCGAAATTGCATCTGCTTTACGCGGTTTGGCGACCACTCACTTAAATGTTTTTCGCTTGCCATAACGTGGGCTTCTGAGCTGCACGGCGCGTCGAGAAGAATGCCGTCGTAGTGATCAGGAAATTTTTTGAACAGTGTTTCGGCTTGAGATTTTTGAGTGCGAATGTCTTCGTAATGGTATTGATTGAGTGTTGCGCGCAGGCGACCAAGACGATCGGCGGACAATTCATTTGCGGTAATGTGAGCGTTTGGCATCTCTTCTGCAAGCACGAGCGTTTTCCCGCCGGGTGCTGCACACGCGTCAAGAATTTTTACATCTACCCCTTTTTGGATCAGATCCGAAAGTGCGCGAGAAAGCACAAGAGGAGGAATGAGTGAAGAAGCATTCATGGCGTAGAGTAGACCTTCTGTAATCCCCGGTACTGTTTCTCCAAATGGAAGTTCTTTTGGCCAGAGTGCGGCGTGCGCATACCACGGCAGGGTTTCAAAAGAGAAATGATGTTGTGCAAAAAGCTCCCTCACCTTTTCTTTGTGCGTAGAAGCAAAACGTAACATAGGTAGATGATGTTTCAACAGCGCAGCACGCATCTGCGGCCACGCTGTGCCAAAATGTTCAGCATAAAATTGTTCAAAGCGTTCGTTCATAGCGGGAGATGATAGCGTTTACCTTTTTGCTCAACCATCTTATCAGCGATCAGTGTGTGCAAAACACTCTTGAGCCACTCTTTGCGCTCCACTGAAAAATCATTCTGAATTGCGTTGCCGATTTCCACAAGTGATGCACCATTTTTTTGTTGGCGTGGTGTGTGTAAAAATTTCAAAATTTTGCCGCGCCAAATTCTCCGTGGCTCGCCGAAGTATATTTTTTCGTTCGTTTTTTTTGTGACGCGCAAGTGTTTTGGCTGTGCGCTGAGAATTTCTGGATACGAGTTACACATGTTTTGAAAGGGGCACGCCTCGCACTTTGGTTTTTTTGCAACGCACACCACAGCACCAAAATCCATGATGGCTTGATTAAAATTGTAGTGGTCTTTTTTTGGTGTGGCCGCATGCGCAAGCGCCCAGTACTCTTTTTCGGTAAGTGAGAGTGTGTGTTTAAACGAAACAAAAATTCGCGAAAGCACGCGACGCACATTGGTTTCCACAATTGGTTCGGATGTTTCAAACGCAAAGTTCATCACTGCGCGCGCAGTGTATGGGCCAATGCCCGGTAATGACATCAGCGCATCAATGCTATTGGGAAAAATACCACCATATGTTTTTGTGACCTCTTTTGCCATGCGATGCAGAAATTGCGCTCGGCGATTGTACCCAAGGCCTTGCCATTCACCCAACACTTCTCGAGTCGAAGCAGAGGCGAGTGTTTGCACATTTGGAAATTTTTTCATCCACGCACGGTATTTTGGAATGACACGATCAACTTGCGTTTGTTGTAGCATGAGCTCAGAGACAATAACCGTATAGGGATCGCGCGTTTTGCGCCACGGTAAATCGCGCGCAGCAGAGGCGTACCATGTAAGCAGCGCGCTGCGGAATTTTTTTACAGCATGCGGAGAAAGAGAGGACATCTCACAATTGTATCACATGCGTTCATATATGAGCGCAATGCGCCGGAGTTCGAGCTTGAGCGCGACTGAGGCGTACTGGAACGTACGTCGAAGGAGACGCGAGAGCGAACGACAAGCCCGAAGATACGTCGTTCGCGAACGACGTATCGAAGGGTCGACCGGCTTTGCCGGCGACAGAGCGCCAGATATGGACGCATGGTTCAAAAGAGAGGTATACTTTCGAGCATATGACTCAACTTCCTACGCCAAAGAAAAAATCGTTGTGGAAACGCCCATGGTTGTGGGCACTTCTCGCTATTATCATTATTGTTTCATCTGTTGCCATGCTTGCAATGCGCAGCTTTACAGAGAACAAGAAAAAAAGCCTTTCATACCTTGAACAAACAGTTACAGTCTCAACCGGAGACCTTGAGCGCACTATTTCCGCCACAGGCTCTGTAGTGGTCGATGCTCAGCAGCCTCTGTTTCCTGCTATCGTTGGTACTGTCAAAGAGGTGAAGGTGGCGGTTGGGGATCTTGTGGCCAAAGATCAGGTGCTTGTAACTCTCAACTCCTCAGAGATCATCGCGCCGTTCGATGGTAGGGTCTTATCATTGAGTGCATTTGATGGAGGTTCGGTGAGCCCTGCAGCACCTGTTGCTGTGGTTGGCTACCGCTCTACTCATGTGGAGTTTATGGCCTCTGATGCCGAAGTGGTGGAGCTTGAAAAAGGACAAGAAGCGCACCTATCCATCCCTTCAATCAATGGCGGAAGAGAGTCATACACAGCCTCAGTGCATTTTGTAGATGTGCAAAAAACAACGAGCCTCAACTCGTTTGGTGGTCAGCAAGCGGTTTCCGGATACCTTGTGAAAGTGAGCGCCGACTCTCTTCCAGAAGAGCTACGCAACCGTATCGGCTTGGTTGTTGATGTTGAGATTGTGACCGATACAGTTTCGCAAAAAACTCGTGTTGATTCATCGGCTATTCAATACACAGATGAAGACAAGCCGTTTGTATACCGCGCTCCCGAACTCACTGAAGAGTTTTATGCACAAGCGATGAGCGCCGCTGAGATTACCGATATTCTCGAAAAGGTAGAGGTGACTGTTGGTTTTGAGGGCGACGACGCTGTAGAAATTCTTTCTGGCCTTTCTGTTGACGAAAAGGTATTGCTCTACGTACCAAAAGAAACTGCAACTTCACCATTCTAAACCTATGAGCACTGTAGGAGTTCCGCTCATTCGTTTGGAGCATATTGCAAAGTCATATGACCTTGGTGAGGTGACTGTTCACGCTCTTCGCGACATTTCCCTCACTATTAATGAAGGGGAGTTTGTCGCACTGATGGGTCCTTCAGGATCTGGTAAGTCCACACTGATGAATGTGCTTGCATTTTTAGATAGTCCTACGCAAGGCAGCTATCAATTTTCTGGTACAAACATCGAAAGTTTTGACGAAGAGTATCTTGCTGATTTGCGTAACACAGTAATCGGATTTGTATTTCAACAATTTCATTTGCTTCCGCGCACCACAGCACTTGATAATGTGCGTTTGCCTATGCAGTACGCAGGAGTGAAAAAAGCTGAGCAGATCGAACGCGCTCAAGCCGCTATTGAGAAGGTCGGCCTTGGTTCGCGCATGTACCACAAACCCAACGAACTCTCCGGCGGTCAGCAGCAACGCGTTTCAATTGCGCGTGCATTGGTCAACAATCCTAAAGTGTTATTTTGTGACGAGCCCACGGGAAATTTAGACTCCAAAACATCTGTTGAGGTGATGAATATTTTATCCGCGCTTCACACAGAAGGGAAGACGATTATTATGGTAACGCATGAGCATGATATTGCTGAATTTGCTCAGCGCACTATTCACATTAAAGATGGAGAAATCATATGATGGTACATGTTCACATTCTCACCGCACTGCGCCAGCTCACGATCAACAAAGGTCGTTCTCTCCTCACAATGCTTGGAATCATTATTGGTATTGGCTCTGTGATTTTTATTATTACTGTTGGAGAGGTGGCGAAAAATTTTCTTATCTCTCAAATTTCACAATTTGGTACAAACGTTCTTGAAATTTCACCCACAGGTGAGCTTGGGCCGGTGAGTGGGGACGGGGGTGTTGTTGTACGCACAAGCACACTTCAGGCTTTGGAAGATTCCCCGCTGCTTCCTGACCTCGAAGCTCTTTCGGGTTGGTATGGCGCGCAAGGTACTCTGGAATACAATGGTGAACAAGAAGGGGTGAGTGCATTTGGTGTTGAAAAAGAGGCGTTTAGTATTAACAACTTTACTCCTGTTGCGGGTAGGGTGCTGAGCGATGCCGATGTGTTGCAAGAGTCGCGCGTTGTGGTGATTGGTACACAGCTGGCCGAGAAGTTATTTGATTCCGCTCAAAACGCTGTGCACAAAGAGGTGAAAATCAATAGCGTGCGTTTTGAAATTGTCGGTGTGCTTGAAGATGTCCCGCTTGGTGGAGGATTCTTGGGTGAGACGGTGTATGTGCCGCTTTCTACAGTGTATCGAGAGTTTGCGCCGTCAGAAGATGTTGGCACTGTCTCGGTGATCTTAATTCAGTTCGCGCAAGGTACAAATGTTGCGTCATTTAAAGAACGTATCAAAGTAGAGCTCAAGCGTTTGCTCTATCTTTCTGATGAAGAGATAGACAGCGCATTTTTTATGGCTGACCGCGCAAGTTTCCTCGATATATTCAACACAATTCTCATCGGCATTCAAGCCTTTGTCAGCGCCGTTGCTGGTATCTCGCTTGTTGTTGGCGGTATAGGCATTATGAACATCATGCTCGTCACAGTGAAAGAGCGCACCAAGGAGATTGGTTTGCGCAAGGCGATCGGCGCAAATAACTCCTCTGTGCGTACACAGTTTTTGATTGAAGCAATCATCCTCACAACCATTGGAGGGTTAATAGGTGTTGCTGGAGGGCTTACATTAAGTTTTTTTGCTGTGGTCATTGCAAACGTACTGCAACCTGATTGGGGGATTACTTTTGTCTTTGTTCCTCAGGCGATTCTCATTGCCTGTGGTGTTGCCGGCTTTGTTGGTTTGGTATTTGGATTGTATCCTGCATTTAAGGCATCAAGACTTTCTCCAATCGAAGCGCTGCGTTACGAATAGCGCGTAACCCCCGCGTGACTCCTTTTTGCGTAAGAACATTAATTACAGTTTTTATGCAAAAAATGAAAAAATTGAGCGCACTCGCATTGTTAGGTGCGGTGACGGTTAGCTCAACTGCAACTGCTCAAGCTTCTTCCAGTGAAGCTGGAATTCAAATTCCCCTTGTGCAGGTGAACGAGTCTGGATTTGGTGATACAGCCAACACTTCAACTCGTTTAGTGCGCATGACACCTGAGATAGGTGCGGAAGAGTCGGCGTTGTATGCAATTACCACCAACGTTAATGGTATTCAGTTGTGGAAGTCAACGAAGAAAGTTGCGCGTGAATGGGAGCAAGTTTCAAGTACAGCTCTCACACAAGATGCGACCAATGTTTCTGTTGTTGATGTCTCGCTCATGGATGAGAAGTTGTATGTGCTGGTGAATGCAGAGGATGGTTTTGAAGTGTGGCAATGGTCTGAGGAGAATGATTGGGTAAATGTATATGAACAGCATGGGAGCAATACGCTTGCCTCGATGATGAAAAAAGCTGATGGAAAACTGTATGTTGCGAGCTATTCAACCCTTTCTGATTTTGCGCATATGTATGTGACAGCTGATGGTTCAACATGGGATGTGTTTGGCGAAGTGGGTCTTGCTGCGGATGTTGGAATGGTGACGGATGTCGCGCAGTTCAAAGGTGATATGTATGCAGTAACCGATGATGGTCGGGTGTTCCGCTCGCAAGACGATGGGCCAACATTCGTGCTTGCATATACCAGCTCTGTAGATAATGCGAGCTTCTTGGTTACGCGCAAACAGAATGGAGTGTTGTATTTTGGTGGTTCGAGTGCCTCTGGTGCGTTGTTGATGGCTACAAGCAACGGTGCTGATTTTACTACAGTTACTCAAGATGGCTTTGGCAACAGTGAAAACACAGCAGTAACACAGATCAAGCAAAAAGGTGGTCGTGTGCACGCATATATGCAAAACGGTTCAGGTTTTGAGATGTACCGCATGACCAACCCACGTGATAACTCTTCATGGGATTTGTGGATTGATGCTGGCGCAACAGATGCAGATAACACAGAGGTCACTGATGTTGTAAGTTACCGTGGTCATCGTTATTTCGCCACACAGAACAGCGTTGATGGGACACAGGTTGGTCTCCATCAACTGCGCGCTCCTCGTGTGCAGATTACCTCCCCTGAGAAAGGAAGCGCACACGCTGTTGGTGAGATCACCTTTACCGGTACTGCTCAGCCGGGAAATAGGGTAGACCTTCGTCAAGATGACGAGACTCTGGGCACTACGATTGCCGATGAGAATGGTGAGTGGTCGATGACGATCACTGTCACTGAGGCGGGCACAGAACGCTTCCGTGTGTATGCTCAGTATCTTGATGATGAAGGTAACCCAATGGGTCGACTCAGCCACTCTCGAGCCATTTCTATCTCCATACAATAATCAGAAAACCCCTGAACTCAGGGGTTTTCTTTTTGTGTTGATTTTGATACCCTATCAGTAATGTTCGCTCAATTTTTTCTTCAGTTTTTTTTCTTTCAAACGCTCGCGTCCAGCATTGGTTCGCATCACGTCGTCATACCTGCACATACAGAAATGACAGTGCAGTGGCGCGATATTACATTTGTTATTCCTGACACTGCCTTTGCTGAAGAGACGACGCTGACCATCCGTGATCGTGGTGCATTGCCCGACACACACATGCCGGGGTTGCCGGATGGATACACATCAACACAACAGATGTACGCATTCCTTTTTTCGCACCAGCCCGCCGTCTCCATACCCATGACACTTGCTCTTGATACTTCCGATACAAGCAACAAACGTCGCCGCATTTTTTATACACCAATTGATGTGACGGGTGAGCGTGTATGGACGCGCATGAAATCACGCGTGCATCAGGCAGAATTTCTGATTCGTACAGATGTGACACAAGATGCTGGTCGTGTTGTTGTAGGCACTCACAAAAAAAACAAAGAAGCCCCGGTGAAGTTAGCTGAGTTTTCTGATTTTGGCGCATTGCCGTATTCTGATACAGGTATTGTTATTGATAATAAAAGTGGAAAGGTGTTGTATGCTCAACATCCTGACAAGCAACGTTCGATTGCTTCTCTCAGTAAATTGCTTACGACTGTTGTGTGCTTAGAGCAGAATCCCAATCTCTCAGAGAGCATCAGCTATAGTTCATCATATAACACTGGTGGTGCTTCGATGTCTGTGTATGATGGTGATACTTTTACTTTGCAAAACGCACTTTTTGGAGCGCTTGTGCCTTCGGCCAATAACATGGCAATGACTGTCGCGCACTCATGCGGATTGTCGTATACGGATTTTATGAATGCAGTGAATGCCTATGCACTTACTCATCATGGCGATCGCACGCATCTTGATGAACCTACAGGCCTCGACTCTGACAATGTATCAACCGCTCGTAATATCGCTCGCATTGCGCGTCGCATTTTCCGTACACATGCAGAGACGTATGAGGCGGCTGCTGACTTTTCAACGTATACATTCACAACGCAAAACACTCAGCGCACCGTGAGCGAAGAGACGACAAACCTTTTTGACGGTAAGGGAATATATGAGGTTGTTGCCTTTAAAACCGGCTATCTCCCGGGTTCTGCAGAACGCACGGTAGTATTAAAAGTTCGAAAGATAGCCACTGAGCAGACTATTATTGTTACCTTGCTTGGTAACCCTGAATATCAGACGATTTTTAGTGAAGCCTACTCACTCGTAGACTGGACATTCAATAATTGGGTGTTTCACAATTATGCATCGTGAAGTCGTTGTTGTGTTGCCATCAATTCGGTCGACGCATAATACCGGTTCTTTTTTTCGCACAAGCGATGCGTTTGGTGTGTCGAAAATTTTTCTCTGTGGATTTACAGCCAAGCCGCCACATCCGCACCTTCTTAAGGTATCGTTGGGAGCAGAGGAGTCAGTGCCATGGGAATATGTCGAAGAGCCTCGGGAGGTTGTTTCTCGTTTACGCGCAGAAGGTTTTCAACTCGTTGGTGTTGAACAGGTGCAACAGAGTGTCGCGCTTCGTGATGTGCGCTGGCAAGAAAAAGTCGCTCTCTTTTTTGGCCACGAGGTTGATGGGCTCGCACAGGAAATCATTGATCTTATGGATGTGTGCGCCGAAATTCCCATGAAAGGTAAAAAAGAATCGTTAAATGTTTCAGTGATAGGTGGGATTGTGATTTACACAGCCTCTCTTACGCACGATATGATATAATCTTCTGTATGGATTCTGCTTTTTTTGATATTAGCGTTGTTCTGCTTGTCGGCACGGCGTTTGCGACACTAGCAAAGTTGTTAAACCAACCTATGATCCCGGCATACATTATTGCTGGTATTATTTTGGGGCCTGCAGGTTTTGCTATCATACAGCATGGTGACTTGCTGAATATTCTTTCAACTTTTGGTATCGCATTTTTACTCTTTTTAGTGGGCATCGAGCTTGATCTGCGCCATTTTTTAAAGGCAGGAAAGATCGGTGTCTTTTTAGGCTTTATACAAATGAGCATAGCGGTGGTATGCGGCTATGTGCTCAATGTTTTACTGGGATTTTCAATGACAGAGTCGGTGTTTCTGGCTATTGCGCTTGGTTTTTCGAGTACGATTGTGGTGACCAAGTTGCTCGCGGAAAAAAAAGAGCTTGATACACTGTATGGTCAGATTATTATTGGTGTGTTATTGACGCAAGATGCAATCGCTGTGTTGATTTTGATTTTTTTCAACGTCTTTACGGGGGCGGGGAGTACGTCTGAGCTCCCGGCAGTTATTGGAATGACTTTGCTCAAGGGGGTGGGTCTTGCACTTCTTGCTATTGTGTCTGCGCGATATATCCTCACCTCTGTATTTAAATATTTTGCGCGTTCAGCTGAGCTCTTGTTTTTAGGATCAATTTGTTGGTGTCTCGTTTTTTCATTGATTTCAATTAAGATTGGATTTTCAATTGAAGTTGGTGCGCTGCTTGCTGGTGTGAGTCTTTCAATTTTGCCATATAATATTGAAATTGGTCATCGTATTTCCTCGTTGCGCGATTTTTTCTTGCCGATTTTTTTTGCAGTCCTTGGCGGCGAGTTGATTTTTGATCACGTGTCTACTGTTGTTGCCCCAACGATTATCCTTTCCCTTTTTGTGTTGTTTGGTTCGTCGCTCGTTGTTATCGCAATCATGATCGCGCTTGGGTATCGCACCCGTACAGCATTTCAAGCCGGCATGACGCTGGGGCAGGTGAGCGAGTTTTCTTTCATCTTCATGCACATGGGGTATCAGGCCAACTTGCTTGATCAGCGCATGGTCTCTCTTGTTGCGCTCATTGGTTTGATAACGATGACGCTTTCAAGCTATTGCATGGAGTACACTGATCAGCTCTATGCGTTTGTTCGTCCGCTATTGAAAAAATTTGAGCGACACACACATCACGTCATGGAAGATTTGCCGGGAGAGTTAAACCAACACGCTGTATTGTTTGGATACCACACCATGGGCTTTAAAATACATGAAATTTTTGCTCGACGAAATATACATTGTGTTGTTGTTGATCATAATCCAAATACGATTGAGCGTTTGCAACGTAAACATATCTCACATATCTATGGAAGCATTGGTGATATTGAGGTGCTTGAGAAAGTAAAACTCACTGAGGCATCTTATATTGTATCGACAGTTCCATCGCGCGTTGGTACCCTTGCGTTGCTCAACTATGTACGTGAACATAAAATGAATGCACAGGTCATTGTTCTTGCATTCCAACCACACGATGCCATAGAGTTTTATGATAAGGGTGCAAGCTATGTGTTGTTCCCGACCGCACTCTCTGCGGATCATCTTGAACATCTTATTGTGGAGGATTTACAACACAAACGGGATGCTCATTTGGAGGAGCTTCGCACGCTACATATTTTACAACTTGAATAAACACATATGATTACAGTCACAGTAACGCCGGTGAAGGATTTGTTGATTATTGAACCACAACTATTTGGCGACAATCGCGGATGGCTTGTTGAGACATACAATGTCGAAGAGTTTGCACGTCACGGCATCACCGAAACTTTTGTGCAAGACAATCACTCTTCTTCAGCTCAAGGAGTGTTGCGTGGGTTGCATTTTCAGCGGCCGCCGTTTGCTCAGACAAAGCTTGTGCGTTGCTCCAAAGGACGGCTCTGGGACGTAGCTGTTGATATGCGAAAAAATTCCCCAACGTTCAAGCAGTGGTTTGGTCTTGAGCTTTCTGCTGAAAATAAAAAAATGCTTTTCATCCCCGCTGGCTTTGCTCACGGTTTTTACTCTCTTGAAGATTGTGAGCTTATATATAAATGCAGCAATGTGTATCATCCTGAAGTTGATAGTGGCATTCGCTGGAATGATCCGGAAATCGCAATTCAATGGCCTCTTCTTCCAGGAAGCACGCCGACATTATCTGATAAAGACACTCAACTGCTCACCGTCGCAACCGCCGACATTCCATTCTAGAAAAAAGATGTACACAGCGGGTGACGTCGGAGCAGGGACCCTGTCCGCACGCAGCCTCAGGGCGAGTACGGACGGGGTGCGTAGTGCGGCAGGACCCGCGTGTTAAACGAGATTGTTTTCTTGAATAAAAAATGGTATAACTTGCTACGGTATGACCCTCAAGCGCTACATCGGAATTATGTCTCTCACGACCGTCTTGTGTTGGAGTGCGTGGCTATGCGTCCTTTTTTATATCGACCCATCTGAGGGTGGACCACTTGCTTTTGTTCTTTTTTTTCTCGCCTTATTTTTTGCAACGTGGGGGACGGCAAGTTTATTGGGATTCACATTTCGTTTTCTCGTCTTTCGTAAATCGCCAGCTTTTCAACATGTCGGCGTTTCACTGCGTCAAGCACTCTGGTTTTCACTACTCATTGTCCTTCCGCTGATTTTAGTAGCACAAAAACTTTTTCTGTGGTGGATGTCAATTTTGTTAGTTATCTTTGTGTGTGCTATAGAAGGTTTTATTATTTCACGTCAACTTCAACAACGAACCCGCATTCAACATATTTATGACAATGAAACTGAAGCTCAATAACGAATCACTCGCACAACTTCAAAAAGAAATCGATGATGCACTAGTTGGTGCTCGCACGACAGAAGATGTCGATGCTGTACGTGTGCAGTACCTCGGTCGAAAAAACGGCGTGCTCACTGAAGCGCTCAAAAGTTTGAAAGATTTAGGACTAGAAGAAAAAAAAGTATTCGGCCCTTTGCTTAATGATTTAAAAAATCGTATCGAAGAACAACTCACACGTGCCGAACACGCGCTTGATGTAGACCAAAGTGCTGCGCGCGATCTTACGCTGCCGGGTATTGTGCCAGAAACCGGGCATCTACATCCGATGACATTAGTGCAGCACGAGCTCATGGATATTTTTCGTTCCATGGGATTCATGATTGTAGAGGGTCCTGAACTTGACCAAGAGTTTTATAATTTTGAATCGTTGAATATTCCAAAGACACATCCTGCTCGCGATATTCAAGATACCTTTTTCATCAAGACTCCAATCACGCGCAAAGAAAAACGTGATTTACCAAAAACAGGTTGGGTGATGCGCACGCATACTTCAAACATGCAAGTACGCATCATGGAAGAGTATGGCGCACCTTTGCGTTGTGTTGTGCCAGCGCGCGTCTTCCGCAATGAATCAACCGACGCTTCACATGAGCACACCTTTTACCAATTTGAATGTTTTGTCGTGGATGAAAAAATAAACATCGGTAATTTACTGTGGACCATTCAAGAAATTTTTCGACAATTGTATAAAAAAGATGTGAAGGTTCGTTTACGTCCCGGATATTTTCCATTTACCGAACCGAGCTTTGAGCCAGATATGTCCTGTGTCTTTTGTGATGGTGTTGGTTGTCGCGTCTGCAAATATACCGGATGGGTTGAGATGGGCGGTAGCGGAATGATTCATCCCAATGTGTTCAAGGCTGCTGGCTTCCCTGAAGGCAAATATACCGGATTTGCCTTTGGTATGGGAATGTCGCGCCTTGCAATGCTCAAGTATGGCTTGCCAGATGTCCGATTGTTCATGGACAGCGATCTTCGTATTTTAAAACAATTCTAGTATGTTGTTCTCTTATCAATGGCTCAAAACGTACGTTCCATCCATTCCTGAACCGAATATCTTAAAAGAAGAGCTCACTCGTCGCTCTGTTGAAGTTGAATCAATCGCTGATGCTTACCCTCTCATGCGGGACATTATTGTTGCTGAGGTAAGAGCTGTTGATCGACATCCAGATGCCGACCGTTTGGTTGTGTGCAATGTATATGATGGTAAAAATGAAATTCAAGTTGTATGTGGTGGCAGCAATGTCCGTGCTGGCATGCGTGTTGCGCTCGCTCCAGTAGGCGCAACAGTACAATGGCATGGAGAAGGGGAGCCTATTGTTTTGGAGAAGGCAAAAATTCGAGGTCTTGAATCGTTTGGAATGATCTGCAGTACAAGCGAAATTGGTTTGGCTGGCATTTTTCCTCCACATGAACGAGAGGTGTTTGATCTTTCGGGCACACAAGCAGCTCCGGGTGCGCCACTTGCACAAGCGCTGAATATGCACGATTACATCGTCGACATCGACAACAAATCAATGACGCATCGTCCTGATTTATTTTCACACCGTGGCCTTGCTCGCGAAATTGCCGCAGTGTTCAATCTTGAAATGCATCTTGCTGAGGTTGAAGATACCATAGGCAACGTGCCTGCGATGCACAGCGTTGTTGAGGATGCAGAAGCATGTCGACGATACCGACTCATTGAACTTGAAGTTACAGTAGCGCAAGCGCCTGAGATCGTTCGTAATCGTTTGCAATTGTGTGGAATAAAATCAATCAACAACGTTGTTGATATTACCAACTATATTTTGCTCGAGTATGGTCAGCCTGTGCACGCGTTTGATGCTGAAAAAGTTTCAGGCGACATGATCGTTCGCAGAGCACGCACAGGAGAAAAAATTGAAACTTTAGATCACGAGACACACGAACTCACACCTGATGTGTTGGTCATTGCTGATACCGAAAAACCGCGCGCGATTGCCGGTATCATTGGCGGAGTGGACAGCGCAATCACAGAGAGCACGAAGCGTGTGTATCTTGAAGTTGCGCATTTTGATGCTGTGGTGACACGCAAAGCGAGTCAACATGTTGGAGTGCGTACCGATGGCGTGTTGCGTTGGGAAAAAGGTCCATCTGAGGAGCTGCCAACGTATTCTGCGCCAGCTACTGTGGAGTTGTTAAAACAATACGCTGACGCAAAAGTGCTGCGCGCAATTGATGTGTATCCAAAAAAACGTGTACAACAATCTGTTGAAGTTGCTCAATCAGCTATCGCTCGCCTTGTTGGTATTTCTATCCCGCTTGAAGAATCGGCGCAGATGCTGACGCGTTTGGGTTGCGTAGTTGTCACAAAAAAAGATGGATTCACTGTCACGCCTCCATGGTTTCGCATGGATCTCAACATTCAAGAAGATGTCATCGAAGAGGTCGTACGCATGTACGGAATTCATCGGATTCCAGAACAATATCTTCGTGGCGAGTTGCGCGTTGCTGTTGTTGACCCCGAAGTTGCCCTTCAGCGTCGCGTACGCGAACAGCTTGCATTGATGAAATATTCCGAACTCTACAGCTATTCATTTTATGGTGATGTACAACTTAAGCGGTACGATATTGCATCTGAGCCGCATGTTGAAATTCTCAATCCACTCTCTGATGATTTGAAATATCTTCGTGTTTCACTCCTGCCAAACATGTTGAACACGGTTGTGCGCAACAGTGTGCATGAAGGTGTCCTCAATTGCTTTGAAATCGGTCATGTGTATTTTGCTGATCGAGAAGTTCGACAACTCGCCATTGTCACAACAGGAAGCAATGCCTTTCGTCGTTTGCGCGGCATTGTTGAACAACTGCTTACTACACTGACCGTTCCATATCACTCTTCTGTCGTCAATCAATCTTTAGGGCAGTCATCGCTATGTCCTTTCTGGCAATGGTACGAAGGTGCACAAGCGCTTGAATACCGTTCAGGCACAGAGATACTCGGGACCATTGGTGAGCTTGCTGCTCCGGTTGCGTCGCGCATCAAAATGAAATACGAGTGCGCTTTTGCGACTCTTTCAATTCCACAGATGGTGCACGACGAAGCAATCACCAAAACCATCCGTATTCCGTCAGAGTTCCCAGCACTGCCGCTTGATCTTTCACTTGTGGTGCCAGAGTCGGTTGCGTGGGGCGAAGTTGAACGTGTCGCGCGTGTGCATGGTGGTGTGCTCTTACAAAATATCGAGCTCAAAGATATCTACACAGGAGCTCCTCTTGAAAAAGGAACCAAGAGCTTTTTATTCCGCCTTGAATTCCAAGCGCAAGATCATACACTTGCAATGAACGAGATGGAGGAATGGCGCGATCAATTCGTTGCAGAATGTAGTAAAAAGTTTGGCGCTATCTTGCGCGACAACGCGTAGCTCATCTTTGTACCTGTGTCAGGAAAACGGTGTCGGCGCTCTCCGAGCTGCGCGCCGCACCTCTTGCTCACTGGCGTGGCCGTCTTTTCAAGACGGACCAAGCCCACGCCAAGTTCCGCAGGTTTCCTGAACAGGCAACAAAGATTCGTAGTGAGAAGAAACAACAATCCACCTGATACTATAGAAAATATTGTCGTCCTGAGGAGGTGGCGAAGTCACCGACGTGAGGATCTCATGGATGTCCACTGGGCGGCTATGCTTCTGTTGTCATGAGCTCGGAGGCCTCAAGGCCGACGTGGCAATCTTGTTGTTTTTATTTTGACTTTTTCAAAAAAAAAGAGTAATGAACTATATGCAAACTAGGAGTCTCTCATGTCTCTCGAGCCGAACAACAACCCCGACACCTCTGACCTCGAGGTCGTGGAGGTCGTATTGGGCGAATCGATGGTGACCGTCGCCATCTTCCCGTCAAATTATTTTTCCAATGACCCTTCAAGCCGGGAGGTGATGGCGGAGGTCGAGCGGCGGAAGCTGCAGGATCCTGAGAAGGATATCATGAACACCCTTCTCGACAGTCGCAGCCCGGCGGAATTCGTCGAGAGCCCCCTCGTGGGCATATTCGACATCGTCCAAGGGCCCATCACCCGCGGCGGCCGCGTGGTGAACTGCACCGTTCAGGATGGTGATGGCCGAAAGAACGGCCAGAACTACCTGATGGCAAGGTGGTTGCGTAACTGCCGCTTCGCGGCAGTCGTCAGCAAGAGGCCGCTCTGGTCGTAGCCTCATACAAAATCCTCGATGCTGTTCGTGCGTCGGGGTCCTTGCTACAAGAGTTTTGAGTCTTGGCAAGGTTTCTTTTTTTTATTCAAAAAACGGTTGACAGGGGAATCTAAAAAGTGGTATAGTCGAAGCGCAATTTTTGCAGAAGATATTAACGATAGAAAGGAGTGTTTTCATGATCAGTGTCACAAAGAAAGAAGGCGAATCAAACGATTCTGTTTCTCGCCGTTTTACTCGAAAAGTGCAATCCACCGGTTTGCTCATTCGCAAAAAACGTTTGCTCCATCGCTCACGTAAAAAAAGTAAACGAGCGGTTCGCGTTTCCGCACAACACAGCGCACGACTCGCAGCAGAGCGTGCTCATCTCATCAAAATTGGCAAGCTCAAAGAAAAAACAAGACTTGCTTCTCGAAAGAAATAAATTGACATCATGTCACTCTATTCCACAATTCTTTCTGACCTCACCGCAGCCATGAAGGCTAAAGATACGGAGCGCCTGAACGCGCTCCGTATGGTGAAGTCATCTCTCCTCTTGGCGTTGAAAGAGAAAGGACCTTCAGTCACAGAGCTTTCTGATGACGAAGTTCTTGCTGTCTTGCAACGCGAAGCCAAAAAACGCAAAGACTCCATCTCACAATTCGATGCAGGTGGTCGTCAAGACCTCGCTGACTCTGAACGTCGCGAGCTTTCTGTTATCCAAGCCTATCTGCCAGCGCAAATGTCTGAAGCCGAGATTGAACACGCGGTAGCAGGCATTATTGCAGAACATGCTGGTGCGCCATTTGCAGCGGTCATGGGTAAGGCAATGCAGCTTCTACGTGGTAAGGCTGACGGTGCTCAAGTTCGCGCTGTGGTCGAACGACTCACATCAACATCATAACTATTTTTATATGCGACGTTCTCACTTTATTTTTTCTCTTGTCAGCGCCGTTGTATTTGCGCTTGGTAGTCGCTCTGCATTTGCACAGGTGAGAACAAATTTTACAAACATCGGTTTAAGCAGCACTGATCCGGTAACTGTTATTTTGAATATTCTTGCATGGTTCCTTGGTATTGTCGCTCTTATTGCCCTTGGTCTTACTGTATACGGCGGATTTTTGTGGATGACCTCCGGAGGTAATGAAGAAAAGGTTGAAAAAGCGAAACAAGTGCTTCGTAATGCGATTATCGGTTTGTTGATTATTTTGTCGGCATGGGGAATTGTGTTGTATGTCATCGGAGTATTCTCTGATGCAACCGGAACGTCAACAACCAACGGCAATGGCACGGGCGGATCGTGTATTGGGTGTTCTATTCCTTCATCGGGCGATACATTCGGTGTGTTGTCTACCAACCCAACAGCATCTGAAACCAATGTGGTGCTCTGTACCGATGTAACAGTGCGTATGACTGATGCCGTGGATCAATCGACGGTCACACCTGACGCATTCTTTATGCAGGTTGTGGATGGTAGAAATGCGGGAGCAGCCTGTACTCAGAATACAGAGTGTTCCTCAGGGCTTTGTTCTGAGTCTCTGTGTCAAGGTGATGTTGTTGCAGGCACTATCGGGTTTGCGCCGGGAGAAAGCACAAGCTACTTTAACTTTGTTCCGACTCAAACTTTTGAGCAAGATACTACGTATGAAGTCACTGTTGCAGGCGGCGCTGATGGTGTCTTGAGTCTCGACACAACAGATGATGGTGTTGATGATAGTCTCAGCATGGGCGCGACATATACGTGGCAATTTACTACCGGCTCTGAGACAGACACCACTCCGCCAACGGTTGAAGTGAGCTCAAGCTCTCCATATCCTGCTGACGGCACCACCAATGTCTGCTTGTACACCGTGATCAACTTCGATTTTTCCGAACCGATGCGCATTACAACCTTTAATGATGATCTCTCTTTTGTTGTCGACAAAGCTGATGATGGTCTTTTGCCGGATTGGGCCGATGCAATCAATCTTACTGGTTGGAGTTTTGGTGCGCAGTTTGATTATGCGCAAGCACGCCCTCAAACCTCTTTGGAGGCAAATGCTGTGTATGGCGCTCGTTTATATGCTGGAGATCCGCTCAATAATTTTGCAGGCGCGCTTACCGATTCATGCGGGAACTCATTAGATGGTAATGCAAATGGTGTATCGGAAGGTTCAACAATTGATAACTATCTTGGGTACGACAATACCGCAACTCCAGAGGATCCAATCACATGGACTACTGGCGAAAATGCCGAATGCACCCCGATTGTGAATGCATTTACCCCAGCTTCTGATTACTATGGTGAGTATGCTGGCTTACGAGCGGGTGATGCGTGTTCGGTGAATAGCGACTGCGGTTCGGGGAGTTGTGTCGCCGGAGTGTGTCAGGATTTTGGAGCAACCACGTTGAGCATTACCGGTTTATACCTTGGTCCTCACCCTGAGGTGCTCATGGAAGGAAGTCAAATTTTTGCAGGGGATGGTATTAATAGTTGTTTTAATGAAGAACATATTGGAAACAATCCGGGCAACGTGAGTTTGGGTGATTCGTGTATTGATGATGAATTGCAATCAGATTCGCAAATTGTGATGCGCACCCCTGTTGGTGCTGCAACCTCAACCCCTATTTCTGTGACTGTTGCCGGTGAGACCAGCGAGCAATCGAGTACAGAGCTGACGGTGCTCAGTCCATACATCTCTGCCTTAAGTCCAAACAACGGCTCCGTCGGCCAGTATGTTACTGTTGTTGGTGCAAACTTTATTGACGAGCAAGGTGGTGGTTTTGTTCGTATGATCTCTGCAGATGGTACGCGCGTCTCAACGCTCACTATTCCTGAAGCTTGCGGTGATGTGTGGACCGACGGAACGATCATTATTTCTGCTCCTGAAACATACACGAATACCGACGGCACAACCGGTTCTTGGGAAAGTGGTGATGTTGGATATGTTCAAGTGCGCAACGCAAATGGTCGATATTCTGATTTGCAAGAGTTCACTTTTAATACAATTTCTCGTCCAAATCTTTGCCAAGTTGTGAGTAGTTGTGACAACTCTGGTGGACAAGATTTTTATGTGACCGGCGACAACTTTGGAGTTTCTAAGAGTAGTAACGATCAAGTGACCTTTGCTTCAGGCGATGCAACAGGGTACTACGCCTCTGTTTCAAGCGCTGATTGGACAAGCACTCAAATTGATGGCACTACACCTTCTGACATGGCTCAAGATGATTATTGGGTTTCTGTCTATGACGGAGATACTGGAGAGAATAGCAATACAGTTCCATACTCTATTCCATGTAGTGCAGCTCCAGAGGTTGTAGATATTGGTACGTGCTCTCCAGACGATTCAATATACCCTGTGCCAAACCCACGTCCAGATTCAACAGACGTATGTATCAATGCCGATGTTGCGGTGTTGTTTGACACCACGATGTACCCATCATCCATCACAACTGACACGGTGTACCTTGAAGAGTTAAATAGAGGCGATGAAATTAACTCTTCGTATTCTCCACTCACCATAGTGGGACGAATTTCCAACTCACATTGGTCGGCGGTGTACGGCTCAAATACCTATCATGGATTTAAATATGATGTGATTAGCGTGCCAATTGATGAAGATCAAGATGGCATTGCTGATGGTCGAGGAAGTTCTGCACACTTGCGTCCAAATACATGGTACCGCTTAACAATCACCACTGGCGTTCAGTCGGAAGAGAGGATTGCGTTGTCAGAAAACTACACCATGACATTTAAGACTCGCGACTCTTCTGAGTTGTGCGATGTCTCAACGATTGCTGTAGATCCAAGTTCGGTCACTAAAAATAGTTATTGGGACTCTGAAGCTAACACTCGTGTCTCCGCACGTTTTTCTGGCTCGCCGTACACTGCTTCATGCCAATTGCTGGACGCTGACTCGTATGATTGGGATTGGTCGATTGATAATACTTCAGTTGGTGATTTTGGTACCGGTCCTGACTCAACTTCAAATCAATCTGTGTATGTTGCTGGTAATGACGCTGAAAATGAGGGCACAGCGCGTGTAACAGCCGATGTCTCCGGCATTACCGACACCTCGAATTTTGTAGTTGATCTTGGGTATTGTGATACTGATGCTGACTGTTCTTCATGCTCAGGTTCGGTATGTAATGAATCAACTCATGAATGTACACCGGTTATCACCGATATATCACCTGACAACGGCGATAACGGTACATGGGTGACGGTCGCTGGATGTATGTTTGGCTCTGCTCGAGGAAGCGTCAACATGCTTTCTGATGATGGGAGTATCTCAACCCCAGCCGATTGGCCAAATGAAGCGTTGTGTGGTGATACATGGACCAATGAGTCGGTAGTTGTTGAAGTCCCGGCGCAATATGATACTACAGGTGATGGGTTGGATGATGCAGAGCTACCGAGTGGTCTGTACCATTTCTCCATCGCTCTTCCTTCAGGGCTCTCTTATGCGTCATCTTTGGACTACACACTCGACGATTCCCAGCATCCGGGATTGTGTTTAATTGATCCAAATGAAGGAGGGGAAGGCGCTGGATTCACCGCCTATGGTCAAGGTTTTGGTACTGATGTTGGTTCCGCATCTTTTAATGGCACAGATGATTATAATGGTGATGGTACGCCAGATCGTGTAGCGACCAGCGATGCAAACACGTCATGGACAGATGCAGTTATTAATAGCATTGTTCCAAGTGGTGCGGTCACTGGCCGCGCAGTTGATGGGCAACAAGGTTTTGTCGTTATTGGTGCTGGAGGTGATCCAAACTGTACTGACGATTCATGTTCAAACGCTCTGGACTTTACCGTGTCGTGTACTGTTGATGCTGATTGTGCTTCGGGTACATGCGATGAATCGGGAATGTGTGTACCAAATGATGGAACAACATCATGTACTACTGATGCTGATTGCCAAGTGGGGGTGTGTGGTGCAAGTAGCTGTTCTAGCGAGGGCACGTGTACTCCAGTTATCACAAGTATTGATGGAGACTCAGGTCCAAACGGTGCATTTACGACCGTACAAGGATGCTACTTTGGAAATTATGCTTCAGGAAGCGCAATCACCTTTACCAACGATGCAGGTGTGGTTTCAACAGGAACATTCCCATGTACAGATAGCTGGTCCGACTCTCAAGTCATTATAGAAATTCCAGAGGCTTCAGAGCTTCCTTTGGGGACTACCGCTGATGTGCGTGTTACGACATCTCAAGCGCTCACCTCAAACGCCGAGGTGTTCACTGTCACTAATGTGTGCTCAACTGGCGCTCCAGTCCCAAGCTCTGGTGTGCCGTTGTTATGCGATCTCATTCAATCTTCTGGTGACTCTGGCTCCACTGTTGAATTTGTTGGTGATAGACAAGTATCGTCAGGACAAAGCGACACCTTTTATAACAATGCAGATGGTGATGATTTTCAATACACTGACGCAACCTCAAGTACGGTTGCCGTACCTGAAAATGCTGTGACAGGAAATGCAAACGTTGTGGTGAATTCATGTGCAAGCAACGGACTCGCATTTACTGTCACCTGTTCCTCAACCTCTGATTGTGGAGAGGGTGCATATTGTGTCGATAATGTCTGTACGGCAGATATAGCAGCAACATGTGGTGCCTGTACGACAGGCACATCTGATGCGGTCTGTGGTACATCCCAAGGCTGCTACTATAATTCTGGTGAAACTGCATTTTGTTGTGGCGCTCGCCCTCAGCTTGAGTCTATTTCAATCGAAAATGGGGCAGAAAATATTTGTCCAAACACGGAAATTATTGCCACGTTTAGTGAGGGTATAGATAATTATGACTCAGCTATTACCTTGCAAAAAGTGGTAGATAATGGTGACGGCACATACACAACCGTTGCTACTGAAACCATCTCTGTACGTCCAACCGACGAAAACTTCACTACGTTTGCACTCACTCCTGATCAGCTTGATGTATCGTCAACATATCTTCTGACACTCCAGAGCTCGGCAGATGCCTCATCTGAGCAGCTCAACAGCACCTCTACTGGTTTGGCATTACAAGGTGGCACGCAACAATACCTCTTTTCTACCGCTTCAAGCATGTGCGTCCCTGATCACATTGATCTTCTTAACGACGAGACTGGTGAATCCTCGTACACATTTAGTGAGGCAAATGCGACTACAGACTTTACCGCTTACATGCTCTCTTCTGACAACCAGTATTTGGCATCAACAGATGAGATGAGTTGGGAATTTGTGTGGGATCCATATTATGACGATAATCGTTGTGATAATGTCGCGTGGGTAGATACGACTTCAGAGGAAGATGCAACAGGGGAGTCAAGTGCAACATCTGAAACGCAAACTATTCAAAGTGGTGATGAGCACGATAGAGTGGATACTATTACGGCAACAGCATCTGCCTTGTCAGGTTGGACAGGTGATCTTTCCGACGCGGCTTCAGTTGCTACATTCTACTGTCCATCGGGTGAGGCATGGCAGTACATTGATGAAACAGATGGTGATGGATATGTTTCACATGCCTATCCGCAGCATTTCCGTTTAATCTATTGTGATAATGATACTTTGCCAACATTGAACGCAATTGTTGATACAGGCTCCGCAGAGGACGATTGGTTCTTGCAGTATCTCTTTGTCAGCGAGGAGGATAAAGAAGATGCTTTTGGTATACGCGTATATCAAAATAGCGAACGCTTGTCGCCTGCGGCCTGGTATGCGGCCAATGTTCCAAATCCGGGGAGCGTAAACGAAACCACGGTTGATGGATATGAGGCTATCCAAGATGGGACTAGTTATTACATTGCAGCAAGTAATATAGATGATGATACCAATGGTGACGGTCTTGATGAATTGTATGACAACATCTATCTCATCACATTCAATGAGAGCGACAACATGTCAGCTATTGCTTCGCAGATCATGGAGCATATCCGTTTTAACTGGAATTTGAGCTACGCAGCATGCGAAGGTTCAGACAAAGAGAAGCTTGTGCGCGATACTAAGCGTATTACTGACATTGGGGCTATTGCATCGCTGGCCAATACATACTATGCCGCAAACGGAGAGTATCCATTGCCACAAAGTGAGTCGTTTGGTTCTTATATTTCAAGCCTCACAACCAGTGTGTGGACTTCATGGCAAGGTGCATTAGGCAACATTTTGGGTTCTACATTACCAGCAGATCCATACAATTTCTTCTACGCTTCAGATGCAGATGACCCATGGAACGCAAGCTCAACGCCATGGGAATACACTGGGGATAGTAGTTCTGTAGAAGATTGTGCATACAACCCTGATGAAAATGAGTTTTATGATGAAGTGGGTACATGTTGGGATCCAATCAATAGCAAATTCTTTTGTCCAGCATATTCGCATACATATCTCTGGGCTGTAGATCCAACAAATCAAAATAATGCATCGTTGTATGCAAGTATGGAGTATGATAGCTCTACAACAGAGACATACATCACCGACACAACAGTGACCGAGCCATGTAGTAGTGCGGATCCAGATTCAACATGTAGTTGTTTCAACTATGTATTATCCAGTGATGGAGATCCGGGAGGCACGTGGAGATAATGCCGGAACGAAGTTATGAATGAAGGAAGACAAACACAATCTTCATCAGAGCAATTACCTGAATCGCAACCGGTGATTCAAGATATTTTTGCTGCCGCAGATGAGCAGCAACAACCTCTTCATGAGCTTCAATATCAACCGTTGCCGAATATCCCGCATACTCCCACCAAGGTTACTGAGGTCCCACATTACAGCGCTCGGCCGCGCTGGGTATTGCCCGCGCTCATCGCTGTTGTCGTGCTTGTTCTTGCGGTGACAGCTACTGTGATTTTTATGGTGAGTAGATCTGAAGATTCTAACAATCTTAATCAGGTGAGCGTGGTTAATGTAAACACTTCTCAGCCAATTAACGAGGTGCATATTCCTAGCGCAAACACCAACGCTCCAGAGGTTGTTGTAGACACCGATGGTGATGGTCTCACAGACATAGAAGAGTCTGAGTATAAAACCGATATTCGTCTCATAGATAGCGATCAAGATGGATTGACAGATCGCGAAGAGATAAAAGTGTACGCCACGAATCCGTTGAAGTCCGACACTGATGGCGACCGTTATCTCGACGGCGAAGAGGTGCGAAAGTTGTTTAACCCTAAAGGCCCGGGACGACTCTTTAATATTAAAGAGGAGATCGACAAAGCCCAATCACAAACCAACCAATAACGTATGTTCGAAAACCAAATCCACAAAACAACTCAATCGCCAACTCCACCATCGGCACCATCAACCGCTACAACTCCGGAACCGCAACCGCAGACACCGATGTATACCATGCCGGCAAAATATATTCCTGAGCGCAAAGTTGTGCGGCAACATTCTTGGTTACCATGGGTATTATTGGGTGTATTGGTGGTGATTTTGATCTTTGTTTCCATACTTGCTGTGAGTGTATATCTTCAGTCACAACAGGCCGGGCAGCAAACAAACACAAATCTCAATACCAATACCCAGAATACCAACCAGAACGCAAACATCGTCAGTAATAAAAACCGTAATACCAACACCGGCGCCACATTAAATTTTAATATTAATGGCCAGTTGAATACAAATATTCAAACCGGTTTAAATGGAAATACCAATACTTTAACAAACAGCAATACGAATACTTCCGCCGGCACGACACCCGGACTTTCATCAGATATTAAAGATTCACGTGATAAAGATCGTGATGGTTTAACTGATGTGGAAGAGGATTTGTATGCTACAAAATTTCAACTGCCTGATTCAGATAAGGATGGATATGTTGATGGAACCGAGGTTCGTGGTTTGTTCTCACCTACTGAAGAGGGAAAGACTCTCTTGCAAAGCGGGCTGAACATTGAATATACCAACGCACTCTATGGATGGAGTATTCAGTATCCAAAAAAATGGGTTGAAGCGCCATTGGGTTCTGATGAATCACAAATCTTGTTCACTTCAGATACACAGCCCGGCGAGTTTGTGGAAGTCATTGTGATCGCGAATACAAACCATCAAACAGCAGCCGAGTGGTACATTTCACAGTATCCTTCCGTTACCTCAGCAGATATTGATGCAGTGACCTTAGGCGGTTTGCAAGGTGTCGTGGGTAAGGATGGATATGTGTATTATCTTGCAAACGATGAATATATTTTTACATTGGTATATCAGTTTGGTACAAAAAAAGAGGTGCATTATTCCACTACATTTGAAATGATGGTAAAAAGTTTTGAGTATACTGCACCAGCACAGCCTACGAATGTAAACTCAGTCACAAATTCAAATTCATAAGTAACAGTCATGACAGCAGAACTTATTAAGCGTGTTCACTTATCAGTATTTGACGAAACACTCATGCGCAAACTTTTGCGCGCAACTGAGCGTATTGAACGATGTCCAAAAAAGCTCCACACTTCTGTAGCTATTGTTTCAAATACAGAAATACGAAAATGGAATGCGTTATATCGACGCAAAAACTATGCTACAGATGTCTTGTCTTTTAGATACTCTGCAACAGAGGCGGAAATTATTATTTCTGCGCAAAAAGTTCGCGCACAAGCCAAGGAGTATGGTAATACTCAAACTGAAGAAGCAGCATTTTTATTTGTACATGGCGTGTTGCATAATCTAGGGTGGGATCACGAACGATCAGAAAAAGAGGCTCGCCAGATGCGTGAAAAAGAAGTAAAAATTTTAAACTTATGCGGATTACATTGCGCACGTTAAAAGAAAGCACGACATATGCGTGGCGAGGCATTCTCTATGTATTTCGAAATGAGCAGAATTTTCGCATCCAACTCATTATTGGACTACTGGTAGTTGTGCTTGGGTGGATATTTCGTATATCAAAGCTTGAAGCTGTTGCGCTCATTTTTGTTATCACCGCTGTTCTTGTTATGGAAGTGTTGAATACTGTACTAGAACGCTTTATCGACATTGTAAAGCCGCGTTTGCACAGTTATGCCGGTGTCATTAAAGATATGATGGCTGGTGCGGTGATGCTCACAGCGATTGGTGCCATTATTGTCGGGCTTGTTATTTTACTTCCATACGTAGCACCGATTTTGTAATTGTGTTATACTTTTAAAAGTCAAAACACATTCATTTTTACCCTATGGCTCGTGAAGATATTATCACCGGAATAGACATCGGTTCCACATCAGTTCGTGTTGTCTGTGGCCAGATCAAGACTGTTCGTGATCATCAAGAAGTTATTCAAATTATCGGTGCTGCGGAAGCTGAAACCGAAGGTGTAAGCAAGGGCGTTGTGACAAGTATTGAGGATGCTGTTGCCTCGATGTCAGCTGCTGTAGAAAAGTGCGAGCGTATGACTGGCGTTCCAATTGAAGATGCGCTGGTGAGTGTAAATGGCGTTCATGTGACTGCCCAACAAGCACACGGTGTCGTTGCAATTGCTAAGGCAAATGGCGAAGTGGGCGAAGATGATGTTGCTCGCGCAATTGAATCTGCTCAGAGTATTTCAACACCGCCAAATTACGAAATTCTACATATCATTCCTCGCTCATTTACCGTCGATCATCAAACGAATGTCAAAGATCCTATTGGGATGACCGGTATTAAGCTTGAAGTTGATGCACAAATTATTTTAGGGATGACTGCCCAAGTCAAAAATATCACCAAAGCTGTGTATCGCACCGGTGTGGATATTCGTGATCTTGTCTTTTCACCTTTAGCATCAGCCGAAAGCACGCTCACTAAGCGTCAGAAAGAGCTTGGTGCCGCAGTCATTGCTATTGGCGGCTCTACCACATCTCTTGCTGTGTATGAAGAAGGTGATTTGTTATATACTTCAGTGTTGCCTGTAGGAAGCGGCCATATCACCAACGATATTGCCATTGGTTTGCGCACTTCTGTGGATGTTGCAGAAGCCGTGAAGCGTCAATTTGGTACGATGATGCCTGAACACGTAGGCAAACACGAAGAGATTGACCTTGCGACTATTGATGCTTCCGAAAAAGTATTGGTCTCGCGCAAAGAGGTTGCAGAAATTATCCAAGCACGTGTCGACGAATTGTTTGCTATGATCGGAAAAGAGCTCAAGAGCATTGATCGTTTTGCTAAGCTTCCGGCCGGGATGGTGTTTACAGGTGGTGGTGCAAAAATGGAAGGGCTTGTTGATCATGCAAAAGAGTATTTCAAAACATCGGCATCTGTTGGCGTACCACAGCATATTCAAACACCAATTGAGAAGATTCAAGATCCATCGTTCACCACAGCAATCGGGTTAGTTCTTTGGGGCGCGAACGCATCCGCATCTATGAACATGCGCAACTCAAGTTCAAATTTTTCTTCTGTTGCTGGGGTTACTGGGAAGATAGGCAAGTGGGTTAAGTCGTTTATGCCATAATTTGTGCGCTAATAAATTCAGATATTGTTAAAAAAGAATTAGGAGTAAATCCTAATTCTTTTTTAACCCTCCGGGCTTGTTGCTCGTCTTTTCGTCTTGGTCGACGTACCGTAATGTACGCCTCCCGCGCCTAAAAGACTGCGCAACTGCGCACTATCCGAATTTCTATAGCGCACAAACAACAGCAGTATTATAGAGATTATTTTTTGTATTCAAGTAGCAAACAGGGGTGGATACAAAATGTGTTCAGAAACGTTGTATTTTTGAACTATACTCTGCTATTCTTCATTCTGTAATTTCTAATACTGTGTGCAACACCTTAGGTGTTCATTTATGAAAAAAACTATGGAAGTAAAACCAGACATCGAGTCATTTGCAAAAATACTCGTTATCGGAGTTGGAGGATCTGGCAATTCGGCGTTGAATAGAATGATTATGTCCGGCCTTAAGGACGTTGAGTTTTTGGCAATTAACACTGACGCTCAAGCATTGCATCACAGTCCGGCAAAAAATAAAATCCATATTGGCAAAACCACAACACGCGGTCTTGGTGCCGGCATGAATCCTGAAATTGGTATGAAGGCGGCGGAAGAGAATCAAGAAGAAATTCAAGATGCAATCAAAGGCGCTGACATGGTGTTTATCACCTGTGGTCTTGGTGGCGGCACCGGCTCAGGCGCTGCTCCGTATGTTGCGAAACTTGCAAAAGATGCCGGCGCACTTACTGTTGCTGTGGTTACAAAACCGTTTGAGTTTGAGGGTGCGCAACGTCGTAACATTGCTGATGCTGCACTACGAGAATTGAGCGCAAATGTCGACACAATCATCACAATTCCAAACGATCGTCTTCTTCAAATCATCGACAAGAAGACATCTCTTCTTGAAGCCTTTGGTATTGTTGACGAAGTGTTACGCCAAGGTGTTCAAGGTATCTCCGATCTTATTACTGTGCCGGGTCTTATCAATGTTGATTTTGCTGATGTGAAATCTGTCATGCAAAATGCAGGCTCTGCACTCATGGGGATTGGTAAAGCCACCGGTGAGAATCGAGCAATTGAAGCTGCAAAGGCCGCTGTTGATAGTCCGCTACTTGAAATGTCCATTGATGGCGCTAAAGGCATCCTCTTCACCATTGCCGGTGGTGACAACCTCGGTATGTTTGAGGTTAATGAAGCTGCTCGCATCATCACTGAATCTGCCGATCCAAATGCGCGCATTATCTTTGGCGCTGTTGTTGACGAGAAGATGAAAGACGAGATTCAGATTACAGTTGTTGCTACGGGTTTTGGTGATGTGCCACGTTCAACGCAAAAAATTCAAGCTACAAATCCTTTTCGTGATGTAGAAAGCATGAAGCCAGCCCCTCAGCAGCAAAAACCAGCTGTACCATCTGCCCGTAACATTATGGCCGAAGAAAAGGTCGACAACACTCAAGAAGATGTTGACTTGGACATACCTGCATTTATTAGAAAGAAGATGATGTAATTTTTATAAAAAAGCCCTCACAACGAGGGCTTTTTTGTTATGAGTAAAAATGCTAGTATTGTTTTATATGCAATGCCCCGCGTGCCATGCTGAAGATACTCGTGTGATTGATACTCGCGTTATTGCTGAGGGTTCTGCAATTCGTAGGCGTCGTGAATGCTCAAAGTGCAGCTTTCGTTTTTCAACTATCGAAGAGATTGAGTTGCTCAGTTTGTCTGTGCGCAAAGTCACAGGAGCAGAAGAGCCGTATGACCGCGATAAGCTTGTGAATAGCATGAAGCTCGCTCTTGGTAAGCGACCAGTGACCTCCGAGCGTATCCGGCGTCTTGCGCATGCTATTGAGCAGGAAATTCAAACACTTGCGCACAACGACACCATAGAAACCAAAGAAATTGGCGCTCTGGTGATGAAACATCTTCGAAAGATTGATAAAGTTGGCTATATCAGGTACGCTTCAGTATATAAGTCATTCGACGATGTCTCGGCATTCGAAGATGAGCTCGAACACCTTACACCAAAGAAACGAAAAAAATAGATATGTATTGGCACAAACGACCACCGCATAAAGAATCTCACCCTCGCAAACGTCTAGGGCTTATTCATGTATATACTGGCGAAGGTAAAGGAAAAACAACCGCAGCGCTTGGTGTCGCGTTACGCGCAGCCGGCCATGATATGAAGGTGCTGATTATTCAGTTTATTAAAGGTCATAAAGATTACGGCGAGATTTTGGTTACGCGTAAAATTCCTGACAATATTGAGATTGTACAGTTTGGTACGCCGGACATGACTGACTTTCATGAGCCAAGCGCCATGGACACTTATTTGGCAGAGCAAGGGCTTGCCTATGCACGCAGAGCAATGGTGTATGATCGCCCGGACATTCTGGTTTTAGATGAGATTAACGTTGCTGCAAAGCATAATCTCATTCCTATTCAAGAGGTTCTTGATTTTCTTGACCACAAGCATCAGGATACCGAAGTTATTTTGACAGGTCGTTTTGCACCAAAAGAATTTTTGAATGCTGCTGACTTGGTGACTGTGATGACCTCTAGTAAGGATCCGTATGATAAAGACTTCATCCCACGCCGAGGCGTAGAGCACTAGTTTTCGTTTTTCTCTGGCACACTGTCGCGGGCAAAGCCCGACGACCCTTCGATACGTCGTTCGCGAACGACGTATCTTCGGGCTTGTCCTTCGTCCTCAGGCTCTCTCGTGGAACAGAAGTACTGCTTCGCGGCCGACTGCGTCGGCATCGCTCGCCCTGCGGACTCCAGGACTGCGCATTGTGCTCAGGCAAAAGCGAAAACATAAATTCATGCCTATATATAGTGGTGTGTAAGAGAAAAGAGCGGGTTATCCACAGTTGGTTGATTTTGAGGATGTGTGATACAATCAGGTTCGGACCTTAAAAAACTATATATAGTTATGTATCCATCTATATACTACTATATATAGTGTACAACCGGATCTAAATATTATTACACTACCACGAATATGGCAGTTGACCTTACTGGCCTTCGTCAAAAAGTTTTTTTTGATCGCTATGCGCTCAAAGATGAAAATGGCAAACGTGTTGAAGACACTCCAGAGGAGATGTGGCATCGCGTTGCTCGCGGAATAGCGCAGATCGAAAAAACTCCAGCAAAGAAACAAGAGTGGGAAGAGAAGTTCTACGATGCTCTCTACAATTTTAAATTTGTCCCAGGTGGTCGTATTCTTGCTGGCGCAGGTTCGGGTGTTGAACTTACATTCTATAATTGCTACGTGATCCCGTCTCCGGAAGATAGCCGTCAGGGCATTTTTGAATCTGTTCGTACTATGGTTGAAATCATGTCTCGTGGCGGCGGTGTCGGTGTCAACATCACCTCACTGCGTCCTCGTGGTGCGTACGTGAAAGGTGTGAACGGCACAGCATCTGGTGCTGTATCATTTGGTGGCCTCTACTCATTTGCAACCGGCTTGATCATTCAAGGTGGTTCACGTCGTGGCGCCCTCATGCTCATGCTCAATGACGATCATCCAGATATTGAAGAGTTCATCACAGTCAAACGCACAATGGGTTTGATCACCAACGCGAATCTTTCCGTATGTGTTTCAGATCGCTTCATGGAAGCTGTTGAAAAAGATGGTGACTGGGACTTGCAATGGGGCGGAAAAGTGTATCGCACCATTAAAGCTCGTAAGCTTTGGGATTTGATTTGCGAATCTGCGCATGCTTCAGGTGAGCCGGGCTTGGTATTTATGGAGCGCTACAATAAAGAGTCCAACTCGTGGTATTTTGAAAATATCATCTCTGTAAATCCTTGTGGTGAACAAGGTCTCCCAGCGTGGGGTGTGTGTAACTTAGGCGCAATCAACCTTGCTGCATTTGTCTCCAACAAGACGTTAGATCGCGAAGGACTCAAAGAAACTGTTCGTACTTCAATTCGTTTCCTCGACAACGTAGTTGATTCAACCCCATACTTTTTCAAAGAAAACGAAAAAGCGCAGATGAAAATTCGCCGCACAGGCCTTGGCACAATGGGTCTTGCTGACGCGCTCATCAAAATGGAATTGACCTACGGTTCTGATGAAGCAATCGCATGGTGCGAAGAGGTCTATCAACTCATTCGCGACGAAGCGTATCGTATGTCGATGGAAATTGCCAAAGAGAAAGGTCCGTTCCCAGCATTCGACTCTGAAAAATTCATGCAAGGTAAATTCATTCAACGCTTGCCGGGTGATTTACAAAAAGAAATCGCAAAATACGGTGTGCGCAACGGCGTGATTTTGACTCAGGCACCAACAGGCACCACAAGCTTGCTCTCGGGTGTCAGCTCTGGCATCGAACCTGTCTACGACTTTGCGTTCAAACGTAAAGATCGTTTGGGTGAGCACATCGTTTACCATCCATTATTCGAAGAGTGGAAAAAAGCAAACCCAGAAAAATCTGACGATCAGAAGCCGGCATACTTTACCTCTGCAAAAGAGTTGTCTCCAATGGGGCATGTAAAGATGCAAGCTGTTGCACAGAAGTATACTGACTCTTCTATTTCAAAAACTGTCAACGCTCCAAATGAGCACACCATGAAAGAGGTGCAAGAGCTCTACATGCAGGCGTACAAACTCGGTTGCAAAGGCGTGACATACTATCGTGATGGTTCTCGCGACATCTCTGTACTTGAGTCGCTCGACAGCAAAGGCAAGGATAAGAAAGCAGAAGCAACAGCTCCAGCACAAGCTGCAGGCACGTTGCCTCCAGCACCTCGTATGCGCCCTGACGCTGTTCCGGGGATGACGTACAAAATCAAGACCGGCTACGGTACGATGTATGTTACCATCAATCACGACGATCAAGGCCAACCGTTTGAGGTGTTTGCAACAATCGGGAAAGCCGGCGGCTTCTTCGCTGAAGAGTCTGAAGCAATCTGCCGACTTGTCTCTCTCTCACTCCGCTCCGGCATCGCTGTCGAAACCGTTATCGAACAGATCCGTGGTATCCGTGGCCCAATGCCATCATGGGGCAAGAACGGCCAGATTCTCTCCGTGCCAGACGCAATCGCTCAGGTGCTTGCAGAACACATGAAGTCCACTCAAGGTAAACTCAGTTTGCAGTTCGGGGAATCTTCAATGCAATCTCAGCTCCAAGCAGGTTCAACAGAGGTGCTGATTAAGACAGAGCAGACTGAGAAAGTGACTGTCGAAACACATACGACCGTTCCAACTCCGTCAAAAAAAGCATCTTCAATGTCAATTGCTGACATTGGCGTTGCTCCTGGATGTCCAGATTGCGGCTCAATGCTCGCGATGGCAGAAGGGTGTATGATGTGTCACTCCTGCGGCTATTCCAAATGCTCATAGTCGTAAATCATTCTCTGGTTTTTAAGGAAGAGCCTCGAAAAAACGAGGCTCTTTAATATTCACGCGGGTCCTGCCGCACTACGCACCCCGTCCGTACTCGTCGCAAGCGACTCCGTGCGGCCAGGGTCCCTGCTCCGGCGTCACCCGCTGCGCATCTGTGAAGTGAGCGGGTGGCACCGATGCGGGTTCCCTAGACGAAGCGCAGCCTCACGTCAGCATGCCAATGACGTGAAGGCGAGCACGGCTAGGGAAGCATCGGTGACAGGACCCGCCATCACTTTGACACTCCTTGAAAAAAATGAGAGTATAGCTAAGAAATATAATGCTTTTATGAATATCACTTTTTCACGTAAGACTATCATTACCGCAATACTTTTGGTTAGTTTCGGGGTTATTGGACGCATGCTCACCGAAGATATGCCAAATATCGAAACGGTCACTGTCGCCACCGTTCTTGCCGCAGCTTTGCTCGGTGGACCTTGGGGGGCAATTGTTGGCCTCGTCACTGTTGCAGCATCTGATATCATCATCGGCAATACCAACATCTTGCTCTATACATGGAGTGGTTGGGTCATCGTCGGCGCTGTTGCGCTCATCGTGCGTTATCGTGGGCAACATCTTCCAAAAGCGTTACTGCAACTTACTGGAGCGGGTTTGCTCGGTAACGTTGCGTTCTTTGTGTGGACAAACTTTGGTGTGTGGCACATCGGCGAACTGTATCCGCATACATTTACAGGGTTGGTTGATTGCTACATTGCAGCAATTCCTTTCTTTCGTACACAACTATTGAGCACGTTGATTTTCGTCCCAACAATTTCTACCATCGCCCTTGCGCTCTGGAACCGTTCAGCAGTGTTAGCACCTCAAGCCTCTACCGCTGCATATGCAGGGAAGAGATAATCAGATCAATGACACACTGAGCTTGGAGGAGCAGAATCATTTGCTCTTGCAAGAGACATTGAAAATTGTTCGTAAATTGCATCGCATCCACATGATACAAATGATCTGTACACTTGTATTCGTTGTTCTGCCAATTGTTGCAAGTATTGCATTCTTGCCAAGCATGCTGCGTTCGTTGTCTGCGGCAATCGAAAACGTTACGAATCCGCAAACGAGCGCAGAGCAGCAAGATCAACTCAACTCATTGCTTAATCAAATTCAAGGTTTTCAAAAATAATATGGAGATGAAAGTTACAATGGACACCATTCTTGGCGAGCTCCTCGAAGAGTATCCTGACACGGAATTTGTTCTCAAAAAATATTTGGGTGAAGCATATTGTTTATCATGTCCGGGAAAAATGTTTGACACCGTTGGGAATGGTGCCATGCTTCATGGCATGAGCGACGAAGAGTCTGCAAACATGCTTGTCGATTTGCAAGAGTGCGTTGATCAGTATGAAAAACAAAGAGAAGGGCAGGTGCCTGCATCTCATCCCGCAGACGAGTAGATATTCAACTATTAAGCATAGTTGACTTAAAAATATACACAGGAGTATACTGAGTAAAATTTTAGATATATACACTAAAAGATATGTCACCAAAAAATCTACTTGCGTTTGCCGTAATTGTTTCGTTTGTTGCTGGCAGTGTTGGCGGCATGATGAGCGGGGTTGTCGCTACAACAGCTTTTTTAAAGCACAATAGTGGTATTGTCGCAACGAACAATCCAACACAGACTACTCAGCTCGTTGTGGAAGAAGAGTCTAGTACTACTCAGGTTGTGAAAGATGCAGAAAAATCCATTGTTTCAGTTATTATTAGCAAAGATGTTTCCGCAGTGCAGCAGGAAGTCGAAATTTGCAGCGGCACAGGGTTTGTGATTTCTGAAGATGGCATGATTCTCACGAATAAGCATGTGATCTGTGATGATTTAGCGAGGTATTCAGTGTCATTCTCAGACGGTGCCACGCATGAGGCAACAGTGCTTGATACAGATCCGCTTTCTGACATTGCTATTTTGAAGGTTGATGCAACCGAACTTACTCCTTTCACGCCAATACAACTTGGTGATTCCACAACACTCATACAAGGACAAGCGGTTATTGCCATTGGTAATGCGCTTGGTGAATTCCAGAACACCGTAACTAAAGGTGTGATTTCTGGTTTAAATCGTGATCTCGGCGGCAATTACACAGATCTTATTCAAACAGATGCAGCAATTAATGAAGGCAACTCTGGCGGCCCACTGATTGATCTTGAAGGCAATGTTGTTGGCATTAATACGGCAATTCGTCGTGATTCCAACGCTGAAGGTTTGGGGTTTGCAATTCCAATCAATGAAGCGAAGGTGGCTATTGATAGTATCAAAGCTGAGGGGCATATTGTCCGACCGGCGCTTGGTGTACGTTACCAACCAATCAATGCGTATTTTGCACAGCTCAACTCTTTGCCATACAGTTACGGCGCATATATTCATAGTGGAGATCCAAGTCAACCCGCAGTCATTCCTGGTGGCAGCGCTTACAACGCCGGCATCAAAGATGGAGACATCATTTTGGAAATTGATGGAATACTAGTTGACGAAGATCATCCGCTCGCAAGCACCGTCAAGTCGCATGCGCTTGGTGATGTGTTGATCTTGAAGATATACGACGGCACTGCAGAAAAAGATGTGCAAGTGACATTGATTGAGCTTCCATCAGACGAATAAACACAAGCGCCACTGAGTGGCGCTTTTCTGCATTTTTGGTAGTATGCACGGTACATTATGGACGTTCAAGAGATTCAGGATTTAGAGTCACGCATACAGAGCACCTGTACGCTTTTGCATATCGCAGACAAGCGTGCAGAAGCTGCCATATTGCAAAAAAAAACAGAGTCACCAGATTTTTGGAACGATCCACATCAAGCTCGCATTATTGCGCAAAATGTGAGCGAATTGCAAAAAGAAATTGTCGCGTGGGATGATCTGCTTGCGCGTACTCACGAAGCGCAAGAGTTACTCCAGATGGCACAAAGTGAGAACGATTCTGGTATGCTTCTTGATATTGAAAAAAATGTTGATCAGCTGCGCAAGCAATTTTCTGAGATGGAATTTTATGTATTGCTTTCTCAGCAATATGATCTCAACGATGCGATTGTTTCGATTCACGCAGGTGCAGGTGGTGCCGATGCGCAAGATTGGACCGAGATGTTGTATCGTATGATAACCCGTTTTGCTGAACGCAAACAGTTTCACATCGAAGTGGTTGATTATTCGCGCGGGCAAGAAGCTGGCGTGAAGAACGCGCTCATTCGTATTCATGGTCGGTATGCGTACGGTCATCTGCGTTCTGAACACGGCGTGCATCGCCTCGTGCGTCAATCACCATTCAATGCCGATGCGTTGCGCCAAACATCATTTGCGATGATCGAGGTGGTTCCAGATTTGGGTGAAGTGTCTGATATCGAAGTTCCAGAGTCGGATTTACGCATCGACGTATTCCGTTCTGGCGGCAAGGGCGGACAATCGGTGAACACTACAGACTCCGCAGTGCGCATTGTTCACATTCCAACCGGTATCACTGTTGTGTGTCAAAATGAAAAATCTCAACATCAAAATAAAGCATCAGCGCTCAGTATTTTAAAAGGTCGTTTGCTTAAAAAACGTCTCGACGAACAAGATGCGGAGCGTCGTCGCCTTCGTGGCGAACACGTTTCTGCAGAGTGGGGAAGTCAGATTCGTTCCTATGTGCTTCATCCATACAAAATGGTAAAAGATCATCGTACACATTTTGAAGTCTCTGATCCTGATCGTATCCTTGACGGTGATCTTCAAGAATTTGTCGAAAGTTACTTGCGTTGGAGCGCCGAATAATTGATACTACGTATATGAATATACAAGAACTGATTTCTGCTGCTGTGCAGGATGTGTTAAAGAATTTGGATCTTCCAGCAATAGGTGTTGAGCTCGAACACCCTGCTGACATATCGCACGGTGATTATGCTTCAACTATCGCACTCAAAGTGGCGAAACAAGCGTGTACGCATCCGCGCGAACTTGCACAACGCATTGTTGATGAGGTGAAAAAAAATATACCATCATGGCTTGAGCGAGTTGAAGTTGCTGGCCCTGGGTTTATCAACTTCACACTCTCAAGCAGTTTTTTTGCAAGCGCAATAGGTGAGATTGATGAACAGTTTGGTCGCAATCAAAAGCTCGCTGGCAAAAAGGCCATTGTTGAATACACCGATCCAAATCCATTTAAAGAGTTGCATATTGGCCACTTGATGAGTAATACGGTTGGTGAGTCGCTTTCGCGCGTCATTGAATGGTCGGGTGCTGAAACGATGCGCGCATGCTATCAAGGTGATGTTGGTATGCATGTCGCAAAAGCGATATGGGGTTTTCGCAGATTGGGCGAAGATACTATTCCGCGAGACACTGATGTGTCGACGCAAGTGCGCTATTTAGGCAAAGCATACGCAACTGGCGCAACAGCGTATGAAGAAGGCGGTGAACCAGAAGCACAGATGAAAGCGTTGAATGCGGCCATCTACAATCGCACTGATGTAGAGATCAATGCACTCTATGATTGGGGTCGTGATGTTAGCTTGCGCTACTTTGAAACCCAGTACAAAGCGCTGGGTACATTTCATGATCCAGAGCATAACAAAGCGTTTAATTTTTATTTTTTCGAAAGCAATGTCGGCGTTTTAGGAAGGCAGCTCGTTGAAGAATTTTTGGCAAAAGGTGTGTTTGAAAAAAGCGATAATGCAGTGGTGTTCCCGGGTGAGAAATACGGTTTGCACACCCGCGTCTTTTTGAATTCCCAAGGTTTGCCCACATACGAAGCAAAAGAGTTAGGGCTTGCGCATGTGAAGTACGACACGTATCCATACGACATTTCTGTTGTCGTGACTGGTAACGAAATTCGAGAATATTTTAAAGTATTGATGAAAGCGTTGTCGCTCATTAATCCGACGTTACAAGAAAAAACAGTGCACGTTCCGCATGGTATGTTGCGTCTCACTACAGGCAAAATGTCGTCGCGCACAGGAAAAGTCGTGACTGCAGAAAGTTTGATTACATCCATTCGAGAGAAGGTCGGACAACACGAAGGAAGAGCTTCAGACGAAGCTACGCTCAATGACATCGCGGTCGCTGCAATCAAATACGCGGTGCTCAAGCAAGCCGCGGGTAAAGATATTATTTTTGATGCCGAACAGTCTGTATCATTTGAAGGGGACTCGGGTCCGTATTTGCAGTATGCGTATGTGCGTTGTCAATCAATTTTACGCAAAGCTGCTGAACAAAATCTTGCGCCATTCACTCAACTTCCGGAAGGGTGGACGACCCTTGAGCTCGAACGCATGCTCTATCAATTTCCAGAACTCGTTGAACAAGCGCTTGCAGAATACTCCTCGCACGGCATTGCAAATTATCTCATCGCTCTCGCTCGCACGTTCAGTTCATGGTATGGAAATACAAAAATTGTCGATGATAAAAATCCACACACACCCTATCGTCTCGCATTGGTACAAGCAACAGGTCAAGTTATTAAAAATGGCCTTTGGCTTTTGGGTATCAAGACACCTGAAAAAATGTAATCCGTAGTATTTCTAGGGCTTTACAAACTGTTTCCTTTCTAGTATAGTCTGAAACCGTGACGGCACGCGCCGCCAGTACTTTATTTATATTGTGGGTCGATACCAAAGCGGTCAAATGGGACTGGCTGTAGACCAGTTGGCTTTGCCTTCGAAGGTTCGAATCCTTCTCGGCCCACGTGCGTTTTTCCTTGAACGCAAAATCTTATGGCTTAAAACGCCGTGGGACGAAGTTCTGCGCCTGCGCGCAGAATGAGAAGATTCGAAGCTCGGAGCGATACGCGAGTTTGTGCGATAGCACAAGGCGAGCGTCGCGAGAGCCGGGTCGAAGGCAGTGTTCGTCAGAACATTGACCGGAGACCGAATCCTTCTCGGCCCACTCCAGAGATTTTTATTCTGGACGACCTAACCTTAGGGTATCCAGACATCATATGGTGCGCGCAATGCGCAGGTCTGGACCGGAAGGGCGCAGTGAGTCGTACTTTATGGTACGATGAACGAGCGCCTGAAGGGAAGACCAAGCCCGAAGGGTTACAAAAATGGCAGAGTGCCATGCTCTGCATGGCAGCAGGTCATTTTTGTAACAGTGTGCCACCAGATGACTTCTGGATATGCCGGAGTAGCTCAGCGGTAGAGCAGTGGTTTTGTAAACCATTGGTCGGGGGTTCGATCCCTCTCTCCGGCTCATAATTAATTCGCAACATCTATGTCACAAGACAATCTGATTACGCTCGCATGCACAGTCTGCAAAGAGCAGAATTACCACACACACAAGAATGTGAAGAAGCTCAAAGGTCGTATGGAGATCAAGAAGCTTTGCCCAAAGTGCGGTAAGCACACCATGCACAAAGAGGATAAATAGTTTTTAACGCTCCAGAAATGGAGCGTTTGTGTTTTTTCTAGTCACTGAGAGTGGTCGGAACTCGTTCCCGGGTAGACGGCAACGCCGCACAGCGGCCTTGCCTACGCCTCAACTGCGCAGCTTGCGCTACTTGTTTCGCGTCTACCCTTCGATTCCGACAACTACCGCATACTTCTATAATAAAAACTCCCGGCTGGGAGTTTTTATTATAGATGCAGGGGTGGTCGGAATCGAACCGACAGTCTTCGCTCTGGAGGCGAGTGGTTTACCGTTAACCGACACCCCTATGTGTCGAAAAAATATACAGATTTTAAAGCATTTTGTAAAGCTTTGCATCCATGTAGCGTTGACTTTTCTGCGCATTTTGTAGTGCTCTTTGAATCCACTGCTGACGTGTCTATTTCGGTCCCCTCGCGCTTAAGTTATAATGGCTTCATAATGATATTATTATCCATATAGAATTTATTATTTAATCACAAGATATGACAACCACAGCATCGGGACTTCAATATGAGGATACACTTGTCGGAATAGGCGCAGAAGCAAAAAAAGGCGACACAGTTGAGATGCATTACACAGGCACACTCAATAACGGGCAACAGTTCGACAGCTCTCGAGGACGCGGCACATTTTCGTTTCAAATTGGTAGCGGCATGGTGATTGCTGGTTGGGAAGAAGGTATCCCGGGAATGAAAGTTGGTGGTAAACGTACGCTCATTATTCCATCTGACCTTGGCTATGGCGATTACGGGTACCCGGGTGTTATTCCACCAAAAGCTACGCTACACTTTGAAGTCGAGTTGATTGCGTGTTCCTAAAATGGCACGCTGTCGGTGGCAGAGCCACACGACCCTTCGGGCTTGTTCTTCAGCCTTCCGGCTCTCTCACCGTACTTCCTGTACGGCTCGGTCGCCGCAAGGCTTCCAGAACGGCGCATTGTACTTATTTTAGAAACACGCTTTCATCTTAGCGTAACCAAAGCGTGACACATTAACGGAATCGTTTACCAAAAATAAAGATGAAAATATATATTTTTTTAGTGTTTGCTGCATTCAGTTTCTTGCCGTTTGCAAAAGTAGAGGCGCTCACCAACGATATTATTTTTCCGATTATCGGCGATGTGTCGTACATTGACGATTTTAATTTGGATTCGAGTCAAGGTCGTATTCATCACGGTATCGATATGCTTGGTGAAAAAATGATGCCTCTCGTTGCAGCTGTTTCTGGACGCATTTCATTTGTCACATGGCCTGAAGCTGATTACGGATATTATATCAGTTTGCGCGGCGATGATGGCTATGTGTATAACTACGTCCACATCAACAACGACACACCGGGCACTGACGACGGAAATGGCGGCGGCAATTTTGCTTATGCGCCATATGTGTTTTCTGGTGCCGACGTGCACGCTGGGCAACTGATTGGCTACATGGGTGATAGTGGAAACGCCGAAGGCACTGTCGCACATCTGCACTTTGAAATGCGCGACACTGATGACAATGCGTTTAGTCCCTACGATAGCTTGCAAGCTGCAGAACATATTACCACTCCGATCACACCACTTCAGCTTGATGACGAAATTCTTCCGTTTGGAGAGTTTCAGGGAGCCGTCCGTATTGCACTGGGTAATTTTGATGAGGATGAAGATATAGAAATTGTAGCCGGCGCAGGAGCGGGCGGTGGTCCGCAAGTGGTGGTCTATGGTCAGAAAGGAAAGTTGCTTCAAAGTTTTTTCGCTTTTGATGAAACAGCGCGTACTGGTATTGATGTTGCAGCGGCAGATATAAACAACGACGGTGTTGATGAAATTATCGTAGGTAGCGGACCGGGAATGACTTCAACCGTGAATGTGATGTCGCCAGAAGGTCTCACAGTCAAATCTATTCCAGTGTACGGCGATACACCCAACACCGATGGTGTGCGCGTCGCAGCGGCTGATGTTGATGGTGATGGCATCGCAGAAATTATTACGGTCCCAGCTTCAGGGAGCGGTACAGAAGGGCGGGTATTTAGAATCGATGGCAGTGTGTGGCACAAGTTTACGATTGCGCCGCAGCCGTGTAGCGGTGGGTTTGATGTCACCGTGCGTGCAATTGATGAGGAGCGCCGACCGCGCATTGTGACTGGTGCAGGGGAAGGGTGCGCTCCTGAAGTGCGCGTGTTCAAACGCAGCGGTAAATTTATTCGCAGTTTTTACGCTGAGGATTATAGTTTCCGTGGAGGAATTGCTGTCAGCGTTGCAAACATCGACAGCAACACATTCGCCACAGAGATCCTTGTTGCATCTACATCTGACGCAGCACCAGAATTCAAAGTGCTCAGTATGCGAGGCGCGCTCAAAGATACGCTTACTCAATTCGAAGAGTGGTGGACAGGCGGTTACGATGTTGCTGCGGCAGAAGGCGTGGCATACGTTGCCTCTGCTGGAGGTCGTAGAGCCTCGGTGCGTGAGATGAATGATGAATCCTAGCGAAAATTGTAGAGAAGCACAGACTATTGAAGAGTTAGGTATTGCAGCACAGCGTTATGCTGAAGCATTTTTTCCTTCAGACCGTCAACAATCAACCGAAGCTGCGTAAGTCAAAGAAGTAGGACTTATTTTTTCTGTGGATAACTTTTCTTGACTCTGACGTTACGTTATAGTTTAACATAGGTATTGGCGGTGATCTATTCCCGCCCATATATATGTCGTACACTGTTCAACAACTCGCTACACTTGCCGGCATCACGGTCCGCGCCTTGCATCACTACGATCAGATCGGATTGCTCAAGCCCTCGAGTGTACGCAAAAACGGATACCGAGAATACGAAAAAGCAGAGCTGCTCCGGCTGCAACAGATTTTGTTTTTTCGTGAACTCGATGTTTCGCTTCACGAAATCAAGCGCATACTCAATCGCCCAGATTTTGTGGTTGTTGATGCTTTGAGAGGGCAGCGTGTACAACTTCAAGCGCGAAAGCGACGGCTGGAACGCTTATTGAAAACTATTGACACCACAATTACACATATGAACAAAAAAAATGAAATGAACGATTCCGAACTCTATGACGCATTCAAAGATCCTGATGTCGCTCAGTATCAAGACGAAGTCAAACAGCGATGGGGGAACACGGACGCGTACAAACAGAGCATGGTGCGCGTTTCGAAGATGACGAAGGCGGAGATGGATGCGCTCAAGAAAAACGGCAAAGCATTTATCAAGCGCTTAGGCGATGTTATGGCATCTGGCGCAGCCGTTGACTCCGAGGAAATGCAGAAGATGGTCGCCGGGTCATATAAGAATATTCAATTCTTCTACGACTGTTCCCTCGACATGTTTCGCCAACTCGGCGAAATGTATGTAGCCGATCCACGCTTTACCAAAACCTATGACAGCGTCCGTCCAGGTCTTGCCGTTTATTACCGCGACGCCATTCGGGTGTACTGTACGCAGAATGCATAAATTCATTCACGTTGCGCCACCAAATCCGATTTGCCACGAAATCCGATTTGGTGGCAAAACGGATTTCCTATCACGGAATTCCATTTAAATTCAAGGTTTTTCTAAAAAATAGGGTGTTCCGATTTGGAGTACAATGGATTTTAGCACAAGAAAAAAGAAGACTCGTTGAGGTAGAGTAGTCGTCGGTGCGATAGTCGTGCTACACTGCAGCTCTTGGCCTTCCTCTCTGGTCGCATATATGTATGACACAAGAAAAAGCACGCGAATACGCTCGTTTGGGGCGCAATCTATTTCTGACCGGCCCTGCAGGCTCAGGCAAAACGTATCTGCTCAATGCGGTTATTGAAGATGCAAAGTCTTCAGGCAAAAAAGTGGCGGTGACTGCTTCAACAGGCATTGCCGCGACGCACATTGGCGGCACAACCATCCATTCATGGTCCGGGATTGGAATTGCTGATAGCTTCACACCATATCAGCTCGACGCGCTGATGCAAAAAGAGCATCTGTTTAAGCGTTTTAAAAACACCGATGTACTTATCATCGACGAAATTTCGATGTTCGATGCCGCGCGTGTCGACATGGTTGATCGTGTGATGCGTATGATTCGTGGCATTCAAGCCCCGTTTGGTGGTGTGCAGGTGATTTTTTGTGGCGACTTTTTTCAACTCCCTCCAATCACGCGCGGCAGTGCACCAGTGCGTTTTGCGTTTGAGGCCGAAGTATGGCAGCAGATGACCGACATGGTGATCTGCTATCTCGACACTGTGCATCGCCAAGACGAAAACGATCCGCTGCTGAAAATTTTGAGCGAAATGCGGTTGGGAAATTTGAGCGAAAGTGCGCTCGAAGATATTCAATCGCGCGTCGGAGAAGTGTTGCCTGATCACATTACGCCAACGCGTTTGTACACGCACAATGTCGATGTCGATGCGCTCAACGACAAAGAGCTCGCGCAACTCTCCGGCAAGCACCAAGTATTCCACATGCAAAGCACCGGCAAAAAAGATGATGTTGCGTTGCTGAAAAAATATTGCATGGCACCTGAAGAGTTGCATCTTAAAATCGGTGCAGCAGTGATGTGTGTAAAAAATAATCCAAAAGAAGGATATGTGAACGGTACGCTCGGTACAGTGATTGGTTTCGGTCCTGGCTCTGTGAGTGTGCAAACAGCAGAAGGAAAAGAGATTGAAGTGTATCACGATAGTTGGGCGATTGAGCACGATGGCGTGCGCAAAGCACAAATTATGCAAATTCCTCTGCGCTTAGCATGGGCAATCACCGTGCACAAAAGCCAAGGTATGACGCTCGATGATGTTGTCGTGGATTTGTCGAAGTCGTTTACTCCAGGAATGGGCTACGTTGCACTTTCTCGTGTGCGTTCACTTTCTGGTTTGTATATTCAAGGTATCAATCAAAACGCATTGCGCGTCGATGATCGTGTTCAAAAACAAGACGCGTGGTTTCGAGAGCTTTCCAAAGCTGCTGAATAAGTAAGCGTATTTTTTCTCTGCTGCATAGAGCAGTTATTTTTTCTGCTGACGATTGTTGTTATACTGTTTTCTTATTTTGAGAAAAATATTCAAACAGATAATTGCAATAATTGGTCCAAGAAGATCCATGGTGAGATCGTTGCCAGTGTCCATAGCGTCGCCAAAACGGTGCGAGCCCGTATACACATCCTCAAGGTATTCTTCAATTTCGTAGAGCGCTCCGGCTGCGAGCATAATGGCAACTGCCATAAAGCTGTAGAAGCGATTACTCAGTGTTGGATATAATGCACGCAGCACATGCCAGATCCAGATAGTGACAACTGAAGGAATAAAAAAGTGCAAGTATGCGTCATAGTTGGGGAGGATGGTGTAGAGATGACAAAAGTCGCCGATTGCGTCGATGTACACAGTAAGTGGAATCAAAATCGCCATTGTAATTGAGTGGTGGTCGTGCACACTTGACCGGCGCATGAGTTTTTCCGTGTATTCAACCGCAATCCATACAGCAACGAGTGTGATAATTAAACCAATAACAGTGAATGTTGGTTGAATCGGAAAAAGTTTCAGCCCAACACATATCTCAAAAAGCAGCAAAGCACCAAACAACGTCCTCCAAATGAGTGAAGCTTTCATAGGTTGTGTATTTTCTATACAAAAAGTATAGCGTAAGGCGGGTTTTTTTGCTATGATATGTGAAGAATATAAAATACATGCGTCATATTCCAACTCCACATACGCACACACAGCTGCAGCGCTCTGCGCCAGATTTGACTGTGCACGATGCATGGCTTCAACTTGAAAGAGTGATGAATGAGGCTGGATATGTCATTCCTCACTCACACAGTTTACGAAAGCATGTGACTGATATTTTAAAAGAGCGCTCACGCAGACACGCGCGTACTTTTAGCTTTCGTGAGGGTTTAGATGTTGTGCACAATGCTGTTGCGCGTCATCAATATGAAACGCTAATGCAAGCCTGCTCAGCACAAGAACAAAAACTCTTTGCCGATTTTTTTCGCGATGTGTGTAACCGCACCATAGGCGAGCCGCTCGATAACGAGATTATTTTACTTGAGGCGAGAAAGAGGTCGTCGTCCTGAGGAGTGCTGAAAGCGGGACGTGAGGATCTCATGGCCGAAAGGCCATGTTTCTTTTGTATAAAAAAAGAGGCCCTCAGAACTGAAGTACCTGTTGAGGTTCTTCTGTCCTTGAGGGGAGATGGATCGTCAGTGCGACGATCCAATCGGAGTCGGAAGCGTGAGCTTCCGTGATCACGCAGGCGCATGGCGCCCGCAGATCACTGACTCCGAACACTCCCTCGACCCAGCCCATGGGCTGGTCCCTTTCAAACCGTTGACCCGCGCGAGGCAGGTCGAGGGTTAGAATCGGACCAAGCTCCGTGAGGAGCTTGGTGGAGAGACGGAGGAGCATACACTCCTCCGAAAACTCGGCGATCCAATCGCCGATCTCTAGGGTCCGAGACCCTAGAGCGACCGTCACATGGACGGTCGGAACAGATCCGCCGTCCATGAGGCCCCCAATGTTGTATGATAAAGTATGACAGATAGCCAAAAATGAGTCAAATGATTGATTTTAGGTCAACCTAACTAAAATGGAACAAGGTATACTACAGATGCCTATCTAAGCATTGACCTTGTTCCACAATGTACACACTATCAAATCCACCTAC
>JAHBAR020000048.1 GCA_018500015.2 Candidatus Kerfeldbacteria bacterium
CTGTTTGTGTTGTAAACCATTCCGTATAGTCAAAGGTAATTTCGCTCACATCAAGTGATCCTTCGGTATCGTCGGATACGGAGAGGGGGATCGTGACCTCGCATGTAGCTTCCATGTCCACGCAAATAATCGGTTCATCAAGTTGAATGGTGAACGTCGCGGTTGTACCGTCTTCTAGAGTCGCGTTAGAGATTGCACTTGCAGAAATGCGCTCTGCAGCAAAAGATAGGTGTGGAAGAAATGCGACTAAGACGAATGTAAAAAGAATGTATTTTTTCATGCATCAAGTATAGCATAAAAATATGTATAATTTTTACACCAAACTGATCAGAGCTACCAGAATCGATATTTGACGATCAGATTATCGCCGTGTTTGATGCGCAAAGTGTGTAGTTTACGGGTGAGCTTAAATTTTTTGTATGTATAGCCCACGTATTTTTCTTTTTGCTTGTTGACAAGCTGTCCTTGATCGTTGAGTTCAAAAGCGCGCACTCGGAGAGCGCCATTACGTAGCCCTACCACAGCAACTTCATATATACCGTCGTTGTTTTTGTCTTTTACACTCAGTCTCACCCTTTCTTGTTTTTTGGTAAAGACACGCATACGGCTGACTTCGTCGCCATCTTGGTTGCGTACAATAAGTGCACGTTTACGTGTGCCTAGTTCCACAGAGTAGCTCGTCGTTTCCGATTCCGTTGAAGATTCTTCAGTTGACTCCTCTGTGCTCTCTGTGTTTTCTTCCTCCTCTTCCTCTTCTGCGGCAGGACTCTCTTCTTCGCTTGGCGCTTCTTCTACTTCCTCAGGTGCAGGCTCTTCCTCTGGAGTTTCTTCAACAGGAATTTCATCATCAAGAGTTTCGGGCGTTTCGCTTGAATCATTTGGATTGCTCCCTGCGGTGAGCTCTGAAGCATCATCAAAACCATCAGCATCAGTGTCTGTGTTTGTTGGGTCTGTTCCCGCTGCTTCCTCTTGAGTGTTGACTAATCCATCCCCGTCGCAATCTTCATCAGGGTCAAGCACGTCGTCATGATCGGAGTTATCAATAGTAATATCAACACAGGTGCCGGCGTATGTTGCTTCAAACCAATCGCCTAAGCCATCTTCGTCAGTATCGGCATTATTTGGATTGCCACCCTCTCCTGTGAAATTTCCAACTTGCTCGTCGCCAAGCACGCCGTCGGTAAGCTCATATCCGTTTGTCAAACCATCGTTATCGTTATCTACAAAATAATCTGACTCAAGATCATCATCGGTGATAGTGTCGTAGAGTAGAGGGTCTGTACCAACAATAGCTTCGGCACTGTCGCCAAGTCCATCATCATCAGTATCCGGGTCATTTGGATCTGTGCCAATAAACGCTTCTTCAGAATCGGTAAAACCATCGCTGTCCGTATCAGTATCTGCAGCAGCGGGCATTGCCGATAAAGATACGATCGCACACACTGTAAGAATAAAAAGAGTAAAGCGTTTCATCATGTATGATGTCTATAGGAGGTTACAGCACACTGTATACATCAATACTCAACAGACATCAAGAGATATGAGTGTATTATTCTTCAGGTTGCGGTATGCAGTTGCTATCTAACAGCCCGGTGCTGCATGCCATGCCTTGAGGTTGCTCATACCATGGCCCTATTTTGTGTGCGAGTTGAATGCCAACAATCAATACAAGCACGCTCCAGATAAGAAGAATGTCTGTTGCGCTTGAGTGATGTGCGTCACGTTGTTTTTCTTCACGGTGAAATGCGCGCATACCTTTGGCAAGGAATTGTGTACCAAAGAAAAATGCGATGAAAAACGCAAAGATGTGAATGAGGCGCACCATTGGACCAACGTGAATTTCATCTGTCCAGGCAAAGAACCATGTGATTGGAAGGAGCGCTGCGAGCACGATGCCACTTGTAGCAAGTGATCCGATAAGCAAATAGCACAGTTGCATTCCGCCGATGCGTGACCCGCGTAATGCGCTAAACACAATGAGTGATGGAGTGGTGAGCGCATATGTCCCCCAAAAAAGTAGAATTATTTTTCCGGAAAGTTGCAGCGGCCACCACCAGTGTGTGGTAAATGCGCCCATCGCAGCACCAAATCCGGCGAGACCAAGAAGTGAAATAATTGCAAGCTCAAGAAGAATAACCCCCCATTGCTTTGGATTGCGCATCTGCTCAAAAAGAAATTGTGTGTTGCGAAGAAGTGCGTGAATAGATTTCATAGATGTAATTTATAAACGATTAAGTGTATGTATAATTTCGATAAAGACGTTGCCTGAGTATGGCCGAGCGAATGGAACGGTGTTGTAGACAGGATCACGCGTGCCAACCCATGGACGCAGCATCCAACCGAGTTGCATAAGCACGCTTCCGTACATGATAAACCACACACCGATCACAAGCAGTGTTTTGGATCGACTGTGTGTGCTACGAAAGATCAACATCGCGAGTGTGACGAGTCCAGCTACTGCCGCAATGCCAAAGAGTACAATCACCATTGCTAATAGTTGATCGTGAGAGAATGGATAATGAATGTAGAAGATCACGAGCGGTGAGAAACTTGCGAGCGCACAACTCACGGCAAGCACGACACGCGTACACATCTGCACTAACGAGCGCAGAGTGAACGGAATGTTAAAAAGAGAAAGCACAACAGCGATTGCGGCAAATGAGATGAGTAGAGATCCGTAGAGCAGTATCGGAATTTTAATGAGCAGATAGAGCGAATGCGTGATGCTCGTGTAACTCCCAAGAGCGTAGGCAAAGAGCGAGAGACAGATGAGGGAGGCAAACACTGCGTGCGACGGTGGAGCATGTTGCGTTCCTTGCCACATGTGGAGAAGCAGTGTGCGTAGTGATGCTCTGCTTTTGATGAGGCCAAATAGCGTACCTGCCAACAACGTAGCAAAGAAGAGCATAAACATCACGAGCCGCGTATTGAATGTGGAATTGTATGAGAAATACATTGAGTGCACAATATTCGGGTCAAACCGTTGTGTTGTGGAGAAAAGCACAATGCGAATGCTGGGATATGCTGTTGCATCAATCATTGAAAGATCGAGAGTGGGTGAGTCGAGTGAACGTGTTCCAAATTGAGCGACAACGCGATTAGTGTTATCCCACACTTGTACACGCACATCATCTCCAACAAGCTCTTGAGGAAGTGTCGCGCTTGTCCATTGGTGCACGTACCAGTATTCGTTTGGGACAACAACATGTTGCGAAGGAAGAATAATTTGCCCTTCAATTTGGGCAGGTTTGAGTAGTCGAGCAGCGTCGTGCGTTGTTGCTGCCTGTGTTGGAGGAACAAGAAAGAGGTGTATAAGTAGAGGAATCATGTACATCGTAATTCGAGGCATATGGGTAAATTTTTTTTATTGGTTACGTAATAGTGAATAGATATGTTCTATTGATGTGCGCGCATTGACATGTGTGTTGATTTCTTGTTCTGCGGCATGTCGTCCATATACTTCTTGAAAAATAAGGTCGATTTTTATTTTGCGCTCTTCGGATGCGTACAACACATCACGTACGCGATCCATATGTTCGTACGCGCGTGTTACAGCGTAGAATACAATATCTTTTTCTTGTGGATTTCTTCCAAGGACATCGTGATATGCTGAGTAAATTTCTTTTTCCCATGGCAGCACATCAAGCTCTCCGGTGTTGTTGAGATCGTGAAAAAAAATTGGTATAAAAAACCACGATAGCGCAAACGCAATAAGAAAAATTTTATGCCGCAATCCAATATGTGCAGAGTGAATCACTCGATGAGCATGTATGATCACAAGCACTATGCTGATTCCCAATGCAATGTAGATCGGCCAGAGGATGTGGCTCCAGAACTGCACCTGCGAGCACGTTTTGAGCGCGCCTTCTAACGGGATATTGTCGGGTGTAATAAAAAGACAGCGCATCTTGCCAATGAAATCGAGAAGCCGATATTCATATAAGCCAGCAACAAGTACAATTGCTGACACAATGATGAGGTAGAGTGTACGCACAAAAAAAGAGATATGCTTCCAGAGAATTTTCAGCAATCCACAGGCGGCAATCATGATAACAAGCGAATGTAAAATGCCCTCAAATTTGTCGATGTCTAGCGCTGTGGTGATTGTCACATCAGCGCATAGTGTGTATGCCATTGCATACCATATGACGCGTGTGTGAATAACGCCGTAGAAGGTGATGACTTGGTATACAAACCATAGACACAGCACTGTGATTATTGCGTATGCAGTGTTGAGTGCAATTGGCGCGAGATCAGCACCAAGTGATGTGCCAGCAAAGGCGAGTGCGGCAATGATGATCGTCGCGCATAAGAGAGCGGATACAGTTACGACAGTGCGAAAGAAGAGTTGCTGCATGCGTGACCCGGCATGTGTCATTGCTGTCTCTTCCGCACAGAGTGCAATATCGCCAAATGTGTTGAGCGCACGTGTGCGCGCGTCATCGCGCGACAAACCAGACTGAACATACTCGTCAATTAGCTCTGCGACGTGGGATTCAAGCTCTTCAAGAATTTCACGCTTACGCATACGCTGCTTACGAAATTACTGACTCCACAGCAGTGCGAAAAGTGTTCCACTCTTCATTTTTTTCGCGCAGCAACTTTTTCCCTGCGCGTGTGAGTTGGTAGTACTTGCGTTTGCGCCCGTCCATCTCTTGCCATGACGATTCCAGTAAACCTGATTCCTCTAGTTTGTGGAGAACAGGGTAGAGCGTTCCTTCACCCATATCAAAAACGTCGCTACTTCGTTTTTTGATCCGTTTAGCTATTTCGTAGCCATAGAGGGGTTCATTAGAAAGGACTGCAAGTACAAGCACTTCCGACGATCCTTTCATGAGTTCTTTGTTGATACGTGTCATATGCGCATACCATACATCGTAATTCGATGTAAGTCAAATTTGTGAAGGGCAGACTGTTGTCAGTGTATGGAAACTATTGTATACGCAACTTTTGATGTTGCGGTTTCGAGGATGACTTTTTCGCCTGCTGATTTTCCGAGGAGAAGTTTTCCGAGTGGTGAGGTATAGGAAATAATTCCGCGCTCTGGATGCGTTTCTGACGAACCTAAAATCGTAAACTCTTTTTTCGTTCCCGCTACATCGACAGTGACTGTGTGGCCAATGCTTACTACATCTGTACTTTGTGCTGTGATCACTTGCGCGCGTGCAATCTGGAATTCAAGTTCGTCGATTTTTTGATTGATGCCGCGCAGTCGTCCTTTTGCAATTTGATATTCTGCGTTTTCCGAGAAGTCGCCATTTTCTGCGAAACGCTTCGTGTCGCTGATTGCTTTTGGTCGTACACGTGTAAGCAAACGATCGAGTTCGCGTTTCATTTCATCGAGTTTTTCTTGAGTGATGACATGATCAAATGTCGGAAAGGTGTATTTGCCCGGACGTCTATTTGGGAGTCGCATAGAATATATGATATAGGTGAATAGTATAGCAAACTGCAACGTTTTTATGTATTGTGCATTATAGCTATTATGACACCTGAGCAAGAACAGGAGTGCATTCGTGCAGTCGCCAACAATCCCGAAGCGTTTGCTAAGCTATATGACGACACGTACGATCGTGTCTTTGTGTATATCTTAAAACGATGTGGCGATTATCACCTCGCGCAAGACATTGTCGCCGAAACATATCTTAAAGCGATCAAGCATATTGGAAAGTTTCGTTACACTGGCAAACCATTTATCGCGTGGCTCTATCGGATTGCGTGCAACGAACTCAATATGTATTTTCGCAAAAGTTTGAAATACACATGCGAAGAGCTTGAGTTGCATCACGAACTTATCGACTACAGATCAGATGTTGTTGCAGAGTACGAAGCTATTGAAAAAGGAGCTGAATACGCCGCTATGCGCTCCGCGCTTGCTAGATTAAGCGGCATTGATCAGCACATCATCACGCTGAAATTTTTTGAAGAAAAAACGATTCCAGAAATTAGCGACATTCTTGATCTCAAAGAAGGAACGGTCAAATCGCGCTTAAGCCGAGCGTTGCGAAAAATAGAAAAACAACTGCAACGATCACCACAATTTGCCATTAGATAAGTGTATACATATGAAGACTTCACCTTTACCCATTGATCAACGTCATAAGCAGATGCTTCGAAGCACGCTTATGAAAGCGCATCCCGCGGTGGTGCGATCTGTTGACCCTAAAAACTTTTCTATGAAGCAATTTTTTCGTTGGTCGCTTGTCCCGGCGCTCGCCGTTACAGGGTTTGCTGCTGTGCTTACATTATTACCGAAGACTCTGCCGCAGTCTGGGCTTGCAGGTGTGCGTGCGGCATTGGCTGCTGAAATGCAGCAGGCGGCTCAGCATCTCGTTCATCATCAAAAAATTCAAGTGCAGGTAAGCGGTGGTACGCAACCAAATATTTCTACTACAGAAGAGTACTGGATTCGCGATGATGCACGCGCAACCCTTTCCACAACATCCGCGGGAATTGTGAATGATCGCTCACTGACCACATACGCTGCTGATGGCTCGGTTGAAAAAAGATATGCGCTGTATCCATCAACAATCGCGTTTTCTGAAGATGAAGAAAGTAATGTGCGTTGTGTGTTGAGTGTTGCTGATGTTAACGCAAGCTCTGGAGCCGCAGGCGCTCAAGAGAAAGCTGACAGCTTAATCACTATTGATCGCATCGCTGACCGACAAGCGCTTATAGAGATACTACTCAAGGATCCGAATGTGAGCGATCTTGGGGAGCGCGACGGTAAGCATGTGTTCTCGATCGCGTTTGTTGACGAAGACACCTTACCAGCAGAAACAACACTCTATGAGTACGCGTTTGATCCAAGCACGTTTAGTTTGAGTGAGTACTCCATCCATTATTTTTCAGGCACCGCGCAAGAATACACTTATACATACACCTACTTGGTGAATGAATATCTTGAGGCTGATCAAGTTGCTGAAAGCACATGGAGCACAAATGGCCTTACTGAAATTTCTGATGAGCTGCAACAACTTGCAGGCAAAGATTCAGGATGCTATGACGTTTCTGGGGCAAAAGTGGCTGATCTCAAATTTACAAAAGAAAAAATGAGTAATGGTAATTTGCAAGTTGTCATTGATGCCGCAGAGAATCCTTATGTAGAACACATTGTGTTTTCAGCAGATGGAAATAACCAAGGTGTGTCTAGTGTCGTCATTATCAACGGTAACCCTTCTTAACACATTTCTCAAAACAACCGCTCCAAAAAAAAGGCGGTCAACCTAACTGACTTGGAACAGAGATAAACTGAAGAAATGCTTTTGGAGAAGAGAATGCCTCCCTGTGATTGTGTCGTGCTTCAAACTCAGCAAC
>JAHBAR020000021.1 GCA_018500015.2 Candidatus Kerfeldbacteria bacterium
AAGCAACAGATACTATGTGGGTGCTCGTCTAGAAACCTCAACTCATCAATCTCTTTCACAAGATATTGATACAGCCAGCGTTGGTGGTGCAAACTACAAGTCTCTCACATCATATGATGTGTTCAATGGCTCATCGGCAACATTGAACTGCACTGATCCGGTGTATTGTCTCTACGGTGATGCAACTACGTAAACTGCTGTAGTTCATACCTTAAAAAATCGGCTTCGGCCGATTTTTTGTAGCCTGTTTTTAGTTTTTTTGCTATTCTTTGTTGGTATTTTTGAATTACTTTTATGACTTCACGCACACTGATTCGAGATCTTTCACATAAAATGGGCGAGACTGTTACTATCGCAGGATGGATGCATCGCCATCGCTCGATGAGTAAATTTGGTTTTGCCATTATGCGTGATCGCACAGGCTTGGTTCAAGTTGTGCTTGAAGCATCACAACTTGAACAGCTCAAAGGTTTGCAAGTGGAGAGTGTGCTTAAAGTCACTGGTGTTGTAGTTGAGAAAAAAAGCAAAGATCCACATGTAAAAGAGGTTGAAATACAATGCAAGCTTCTTGAAATACTTTCTCCAGTGCGCGATGCTGTTCCGGTGAATATCAACAACGCTGATGTTGAAGCAAATCTTGACACGTTGCTTGATAACCGTGTGGTCACTTTACGTAATCCAAAACAACGAGCCATTTTCCGTGTGCAAGCAGCGCTGGTGCATGGCTATCGTGAGTATATGGAAGGTCAAGGGTTTACCGAAATTTTTTTTCCAATTCTTGCTGGAGCTGCATCCGAAGGCGGCGCAGAATTTTTTACCGTGAATTATTTTGATCGCGAGGCAACACTTACACAGTCTGCGCAACTCTATAAACAGATCACCATGGCCGTGTATGAAGGTGTGTATGGTTTATCCTATTCCTTCCGTGCAGAAAAATTTGCCACGTCGCGCCATCTTACCGAGTTTAACCAATTCGAATTTGAACTGGGTTTTGTTGAAAGCATGGAAGATGTAATGGAGCATGCTGAAGGAGCGCTGCGTTATATGTTGCCGTATGTTGAGCGTGAGTGTGCAGATGAGCTTAAACTGCGTGGTGTCACTTTGCCGCCACTTGGGGAAAAGTTCCCGCGTATTTCTTTAGCAAATGCATTGCAGCTCTACAAAGAAGGTACAGGTATCGATGAAACTTCCGAACCAGATCTTTCGCCGGCAGCAGAGAAGTGGCTTTCAACAGTGTGGGCACCAAAAGAACATGGTTCAGGCTTTGTGTTTGTCACCGATTACCCAGCAAGCAAGCGTCCATTTTATGTGAAGCTCGATCCGAACAATCCAAACAACACACAAAGTTTCGATCTTGTAGGTTTTGGATGTGAAATTATTTCTGGTGGACTTCGCGTCAATAATTATGAAGAGCAAATTCAACGTATCAAAGATAAGGGTTTAAATCCCGCAGATTTTGAAGATTATACGATGATGCATAAGTACGGCATTCCCCCAGAAGGCGGCTTTGGTATGGGCTTGCAGCGTCTCACGCAAAATGTACTTGGCCTTGCGAACATCAAAGAAGCCACAATCTTCCCGCGCGATGTTCAACGTCTGCGTCCGTAATCTATGCCTCACTCCATCGCTCTCGACAATTTTAGTGGTCCGCTCGATTTGCTCTTGAAACTTATTGAAGAAAAAGAGATGGACATCACCACCGTGTCTTTGTCAGCTGTTGCTGAACAGTTTTTGAGCTACCTTGAACAAATCGAAGAGCGAAGGCCCGATGAGCTTGCTGATTTTTTAGTGATCGCGACGCGGTTACTTTTGCTGAAATCGTACGCGTTGTTGCCGTATTTGTACACGCAAGAAGAAGAGGATCCGCGCGAACTTGAAGCGCAACTCCGTATGTACAAAAAATATGCCGATGCCACAGCGCTCATCCAAACCGCATGGGAAAAAAGTACAACACTTTATGAAAAAAAAGCATTACCTGTAGACATTGCGTTCCGCCCACCACACGATATGACTACCCAGAAGATGCGTGAATTTTTTATCGAAACCCTCGCTCGGCTTGAGCCAGTGGTACGTATTCCAAAAGCGGCATACCAAAAAGTGATGTCGTTGCGCGAGAAGCTGGCGCAGATTCACGACGTGATCGAAAAAAATGTGATGATGCATTTTTCAGAGCTTGTTTCTTCAGCAGAGGATCGTGGCGATATGGTGATTACGTTTTTGGCTATTCTTGAGCTCGTGAAACAACAATCCGTTGTTGTAAAACAAACTGGATCATTTTCTGATATCATTATTGAAAAAGCATCTGTATGAACCCACTTCTTGCCTCCATCGAAAGCTTGCTCTTTATCGAGTCAAAGCCATTTACTCTCAAAAAACTCGCAACACTGACGCAAAGCACTGAAGCGGAAGTAGATAGCGCACTTGTTGAACTCAAAAAACAACAACTCGACCGCAACGCTGGTGTCATCATTGTGCGTGAAGGTAACAACGTACAATTGATGTCAGCACCGGCACAAGCCGAGCTTGTTCGAGCATATCTTGCTGAAGCAGCCAATGATGAGCTCACGCGCCCTTCGCTCGAAACGCTCACGATCATCGCATATCGTGGTCCAGTATCCAAAACTGAGCTCGAACTTATTCGTGGTGTTAACTGCAGTTTGATTTTACGCAACTTAATGATTCGAGGCCTTGTGGAAGAAGTCGGCACAACAGAGTCTGGTGCCGCGATATATCAAGTGACTCTCGACTTTTTACGTTTCCTCGGCATTGGTTCGATCAATGAACTTCCAAATTTTGAAGAGCTCAATCGCAACGTGCATCTTCAAGAGCTTCTCGAACAAAAAAAGAATCCTCAAGATTTTTTTGCACAGTAAAATTGTAAACGCATCTTGTGTATGCTCAGCATCGCATTGATTCATGCCACAATTGTTTCGTCACTACTACACGGTTCAATTGATATTGGGTATAGGGCATCGTATTATCCTGTTGCAACGCAAGTCGATACTGTTTTTGAGTGGCGTTTGCATTCTTCCGCACAACCCGAAATTCAAGCGCTTGCTCCGCGAGCAAAGGATCTCGATCGTGGGCCTGAGTTGAATGCACGTACCGCAGTTGTAATTGACGAGGCGAGTGGCGCAGTGCTGTGGCAATTGAATCCAGATCACATTCAAGCCATTGCATCGACCACCAAACTCATGACCGCCCTTGTGTGGCTTGAACATCAACCCGACGGCGGATTTTTTGCTCAGCATACGTTTGATGAGAACGATGATGCGCCAGAAGGCAAAGAGCTCGATTTACCGATGGGGGAGACGATGACCATCTACAACATTTGGCGCTCGACCTTGGTTGGCTCTGATAACGATACTGCTCTCGCGCTCGCGCATTCGAGTACGCTTTCGCACGAACAGTTTGTTGCGGCGATGAATCAAAAAGCAAGGAGTATGGGCGTAGCGCGCACACGCTTTGTTGATCCTACAGGACTCTCTGCACTCAATGTTTCCTCTGCGGAAGATCTTGCACGCATTGCGCGAGCAGCCTTTTCTCGATCAGAAGTTGTTGAAGCTACAACAATGACAGAGCACATTCAGGAAACTGTCGATACAAAATTTCGCACTACTGTGCACACAACGAACACCCTTCTTTTTGATCGCGAGATAACAGTCACCGCAGGAAAAACTGGCTTCATCGACGAAGCTGGATATTGCGTTGTTGAGCGTATTCAGGTTCCTGGAACTCAGCGTAATATTATCGTCGTTATCCTTGGTACCGAAACTGAGGCTGATCGTTTTTCCGAAGCCAAGAAACTGGCTCAGTGGGCGTTTACGCATTTCGTTTGGAAGTAGATCCGCCCCTTTTTGGATCAGATCCAATGGGATCAAATCCTTTTGGATTTGATCCGTATTCAGATGCGAGAGGTCAATTGTGATCTTGATTTTTTTTGAAAAAATGATAGCTTGAAAAAGGGAGAGACTTTATAATAAGGTGTTTAGATGTTGATTATATGCAAGAACGATTTGTGAACGCTGAAGTTCAGGGACAGTTTTTTGATAGATCTGATCGTGTGTTGTGTGTGCAATACGAAGATCCAACAGAACCAGCTGATAGCCTCACCGCACTGGGCCGTCGTGCTATGATGCAAGCATTGGCAATAGGAGATATTGACTTAGCTCTACAGCTAGGAAAAGTGAGTGGTCTGGGGAGAGAAGAACAACACATCGCAGTGCTACGTGCTCTTGGTGATGATTTTGCTTCTGCACGACCTACACTCGCTGATGCATTGCGCGGAAAATTTAAGTTTGTAGAGGGAGACGATGCTATTATTGCCGCACGATCTTTGATGGCTATAGATAGATTTACAAAAGATCCAGAGCGAGCATACGACCTCACCGTTCAATGGCAGGCAGCAGCGCCACATCTTGAAACGGACCAGACACATCTACCAGAGTTTCAAAATTCTGCAGAGGTCGTTTTTTCTCTTAACCTATTACATTTTTTTTCCCGAGCGTTAGTCTCAGAAGATACGCGCTCTCGCCAGAGAGGGGCGCATCGTGTTCCAAGCAAACCATTTGTATTTTCAGTTGCTGAGGCCGAGCATCTGAGGAAATATATTCAACTTACCCGGCTGCCAGTTGAACGACAAAAAAATGGTATCGTCCAAGCAATTGCAGAGTGTGTCGCAAGCACTGATAATCCGCAAGTAAATGTATTCTCTCTGTTTGCAAACGACCCTCATACATCACAAAACATTATGGTTGACGTTGCTCTGAACCTCATGAAGCGCGGAAGGGCCGCAGGCATTTTGTTTGATCGTTTTCAGCGTAAATATGGATGGGTTGTTGAGTGTGAAAGTGCTCCAGAATTTAAACATGGGCTTAAAGAGGTGTTGCTTGCATCGTTAGATCTTAATCTAGACCAATGGCCTGTAGTGAGCATTTCGGGTGTGTTGAATCCTCCTCCAGAGCTTGTGCGGGATGAAGAAGTGAAATCTAAAGCATTGGAAAAAATTGGCAGAATGTTTGATACAGATCCCTCTCAACATAGAATTATGGCATATGTTAACGCATTTGCTTTATCTCCCGAGCAGTTAAGAGAAAAAGGTTTGCATAATAAAGCAGTGCAGCAGTTATTTGATGCACAGCGTAGAGGAACAGAACCCAATGATCCCAGTGGTATTGTTGAGCAACGGTTTGTTCAAGCTTTTGCTCTTTCCACAGAAGAGCAGCGTGAGGGAGCATTGCGAGTCATAGCAGCTGACTTGAGGCAGTTTAATGCAGGGACTATACCAAGAATTACAGAACTTATGAGACGTTATCAGATACCTGTCGATTGTTTCCAGCGCACTGATATGCAAGATGCAGGAAAAGTGGCTGTAGTGAGCTTGTTGACAAGTGCTCAGCATGATGAGCGCGCGATACAGAGATGTGCTGAATGGTTTGATATTTCAGTTGCCGAGCAAAGATCAATGGTGATAGATAGAATATCACACGGAATGATTATCCATAATGGACTTTGGCAATTTAGAGTCTACCGTATTCAAGCGAATGAAAACGACTCCGTGCGCGACGCTGTTATAAAATATTTTCGATATTGTTTAATGCGAGGAGATGTGTCGAACGCACAATTAGCTCTTACGATCACTCAACTGCCAAGAGAGTATGCGCGCCCGTGCATTGTAGCTGAATTGAGTACTATTATGGGCACTCCCACGCCGGATCGTCCCACGGCTTCTCGTTATACACTATCGAACGCAAGGAGTTTGCTTGAAGCTTTTCCATGGATAGCTTGATTGTGATTTTTTGCTGAAAAAATGATATAGTGTATGGTATAAATAGAGAAACATACTATGCAAAGTAAAGTTCGTATCGGCATCAACGGTTTTGGTCGTATTGGAAAAATGGCATTTAAATTAGCTATTGAAAAGTTTTCTGACAAGGTTGAAGTTGTTGGTATTAATGATTTGAATACAACACAGCAAGCGGCGCAAGTGCTCAAATACGATTCTGTGTATGGCAAATTTAATCACGATATTAGTTTCACTGACACCGCACTTGTCGTTGACGGCATAGAGTATCCAAAGTTTGCCGAGAAGGAGCCGGAGAAATTGCCATGGGGGAAACTCAACGTTGATGTTGTGCTTGAGTGTACGGGTGTGTTCACCAAAAAAGAAGCAGCGTCTCGTCATCTCGCAAGCGGCGCAAAAACTGTCATCATCTCCGCTCCTGCAAAAGGAGAGGACCATGTGGGCACGTATGTTATTGGTGTGAATGACGACAAACACAACTCCGCGCAAGAGCCCATCATTTCAAATGCATCATGTACGACAAACTGCATTACGCCTGTGATGAAAGTGCTCGAGGATTCCTTTGGTATTGAGAAGGCGATGATGTCGACTATTCATGCGTACACAGCAGATCAAGTGCTTGTTGATGGCAATCACAAAGATCCTCGCAGAGCGCGTTCCGCTGGTTTAAATATTGTGCCGACTACAACCGGTGCTGCAATAGCAACATCAGAAGCGATCCCATCTTTGAAAGGTGTGTTTGATGGTTTGTCGTTCCGCGTGCCTGTGCCTGTGGGCTCGCTTTCCGATATGACTGTACTTCTCAAAAAAAACGTGACAAAGGAAGAGGTGAACAACGCACTCATCGCAGCATCTCAAACACCGCGTATGAAAGGTGTTTTGGAGGTGACCAACGAGCCCGTTGTTTCGTCTGACATCGTTGGCAACCCAGCATCATCAATTGTCGACCTTGCACTCACAACTGTTGTTGGTGGTAATCTTGTGAAAGTTGTTGCGTGGTATGATAACGAGTTTGGATATTCGAATAGACTCATTGAACAGGCAATTGAAGTTGGTCGTTAAATATAGCGTATGAGGAAACTTTTCTTTTTTTCTTTTATGTGGACATTGACGTGCGGCTTGGTGTTTGGAGCTACGTACTATTCACTGCGTCAAGGTGCAAACGACCCACAGTTGCAGATGGTGCGCGACATGCGCAACAGTCTTAACAACGGCGCATTAGCTGAATCTTTTCAGCAAAATGTGAATCCGGTTGATATCAAAAATAGCCTTTCGCCGTTTTACATGATTTTTTCTGAAGACCATACTGTCCTTGCTTCAAGTGGGCGTTTGAATAACGAAACGCTTCAAGTACCGTCTGGAGTGTTAGAGTATGTTGTCAACTCAGCACCTTCAATGGTGGGTGGCGCAGAGTACCGCGTGACTCTTGAGCCGCAAAAAGGTGTGCGTCTCGCTGCGGTCTTTAAGGTTGCCCCCCTGAATACTCCCGGCGCTCAACACCACATTGTTATGGCAGCCCGTAACCTCATCGAAGTGGACTCTCGTATTCAGTACATACAATGGGTGTGCGCAGGCGTTTGGCTCGCTGGCCTCCTCGCTATTGCCGGTTATTCAGCCCTCTCTCAGCGCCCAGAAAAGCGTACAGCGTAGGTTGACATACAAATCAGTTTTTGGTATATTTTGCGGGCTATTTAATCAAGCCAGCGCTTCCAGGTTTTTACCTGTCCATGTGCCACCCCACGGGGCGACTCTGTCACTCGTGCGCAGGAACACGAAGCGCTGTAAGATCTCTCGATTTTTCATTTTGACGCATTTCTTCGTCAAACGCTCCGGCGCTCCCTCGACGTAGTATTGTACTGCTTCGCGGCTGACTTAGGTCAGCAACGCTCGCCCTTGAAACGGTCGGACACACAGCAGTGTGTGTCCTCCTACTCCGTTTCAAGTGCCTCGGTTCGCTCCTCGCGTTTTCCTCGAACTGCATTCAAAATCAAAAATCTTTAACATCATTTTATGCCAAAAGCATCCGCACAAACGGCGGACATGTCTTCTGAGGTATTCGAAATGCCAAAGAAAGAAGTGTCCATGCAGCATTATGAAATGCTGATGTTGCTTCCTGGAAGCAACACAGAAGAAGAGGCAGCAGCTACTTCAAAAGAAGTCGCTGAATTCCTCACAGCGCAAAATTGCGAAATCACCAAGCAAGAAAACTTGGGTCGTAAGAGCCTCGGCTATACAGTTGCAGGTTCACGCAATGGTACGTACATGTTGTACGAATTCAACACAGCAACTTCTCAAATTGCCCCAATCAACGAAAAGTTGCGCATCCGTAAAGATGTCGCTCGTTTCTTGATCGTCAAAAAAGTTGAGAAGACAGAAGAGCAACTCAAAGAAGAGGCTCGTGTGAAAGGTATTATCGATGGTCGCAAAGCTGTGAAGAAAGCAGCGATGGGAGATGTTGCAGAAAAGACAGAAGAGGCTCCAAAGAAAACTCGACGTCCTGCAAAGAAGGCCGCTGAAACTCCAGAAAACATTGATAAAGAAATCGACAAGCTCATTGACTCAGAGGTTAAATAATCATTCATATTCACACATATGGATTTGAACAAAGTCATGCTCATCGGTCGTCTCACCAAAGATCCGGAGGTGCGCACGATTCCTTCCGGTGAAATGGTGGCGACATTCTCGCTTGCAACCGGCCGTCAGTGGACTGACAAAGCAACTGGACAAAAAAAATCTCAAACTGAGTTCCACAACATTGTTGCATGGCGTCGGCTTGCTGACATCGTTTCTCAGTACTGTAAAAAAGGTCAACAGATTTATATCGAAGGCCATTTGCAAACACGTTCTTGGGATGATCCTTCTGGTCAGAAAAAGTACCGTACCGAAATTGTGACTGACAATCTCATCTTGCTCGGTAGCCGCCAAGGTGGCACATCCTCAAATTCTGCAACAGCAGCGCAAGATGAACACTCTATGCCAGTACCAGAAGCACAAGGCGAAGAGACCATCTCTGTCGAAGATATTCCATTTTAATCACCCTCTATGCAAAAGAAATCACAACAACGCACAGAACCATATTGCTATTTTTGCTCGTACAACTATTCTGAAATTGACTACAAAGACACTCAGCTCTTGCAAAAGTTTATTAGCAACTACAAGAAGATCCTCCCAAGCAAACGCATGGGTACCTGCTCAAGTCATCAACGTCAATTTTCGCAAGCAGTGAAACGAGCTCGTTTCATGGCGCTCATCCCATACGTTCTCGGTCAACGCTAAACGTATGGCAGTTTTGTCTTCTCTCAAAGAGTTGCGCGTTGGTCTTGCGATCGACATCGACAATCAGCCGTACCAAATTCTCTGGGCTGACTTTATGCGCACCGCACAACGTAAACCAGTGATGCGCACCAAATTGCGCAATCTCATCACTGGCCAAGTGCTTGAACTCAGTTTCAAACCCGGCGACAAAGTTGAAGAAGCGGACCTTGAACGCCGCACAGCAAACTTCATGTATCGCCAAGGTGATGAATTCCAATTCATGGACAATGAATCATTCGAACAATTTGGTTTCTCCAAAGAACAAGTTGGCGAAATCAGTAATTTCGTGAAAGAAAATACCGATGTTGATGTCATGCTGTACAACGGTAAACCGGTAACCATCTCTCTTCCACCAAAAGTAGTACTTACAGTTACCGAGGCGGCTCCTGCTGTAAAAGGTGACTCTACAACCAACGCCACAAAACGCGTGAAAGTCGAAACTGGTTACGAAGTATCCGTTCCGCTCTTTATCAAAGAAGGGGAAAAGATTCGCATCAACACTGAATCTGGCG
>JAHBAR020000041.1 GCA_018500015.2 Candidatus Kerfeldbacteria bacterium
GACATACTACAATACACAACGATTACACATGGGACTTGGGTGCAACACACCCATGGAAGTGGTGCATGAAGTGTTGCGAAGGTCTTGACTATGGGACGAAACAATGTTCGAGAAATTTGGTATAACGGCGTACCGCGATCGATTTCTTGTCGCACGTACGCCACCAGCATGCTGTCCGCCATAGTTTGTGTTTTGTATCTTTCCTATAGTGTACTAAATACAGAGGAAAAACAAAAGTTTGACGGTTTCCGCCGGGTATTGTAAAGAGACGGTGGAGGGCATCATGCCGGATACCAAGGATACGAAGGAGAAGAGGGGCACCGTGCGCAGCATCGAACCCTTCGCGGACAATATCTTCAAGTTCCGCGTCACCGTGGAGTTCCCCGACCACAGCGAGGTGGCTGTGGACATCCCGACCCCGATTTCCAAGCGGGTAAGGGTCGACTGCCAGGTGACGGTCGAGTACCGTCTGCGCCGCGTCTTGTGGTTCTTCTCCCGCTGGGAGCCTGTGCGCGTCTACTGACCAGCACGGTTCTCGAGTGGGGGAAGTCGTTTTTTTTATACAACATAGATTAAAAAATCACGAATTCATTTCGTGATTTTTTAACTCTTTAGGAAGAGGGAGCACGCGCAGGGAGAAACCCTGAGGCTGAAAGCCTGGGTGTCTCCCTCGCGATGATGTGTGTCGGGGCGGTGAGACTCGGCTTCGCCTCTCGCGTTCTTCCGAACGCTCGGGCTAGCCACCAGCTCGCGGCTTTTTTCGCCGCATGCTCAAAAAGCATCGCTCCGCTGTTCTCGTCTCGCACATGCTATCGCATGTGCTGTACGCGCTTTTAACAAAAAAACAACTTCAGACGAAGTTGTTTCCTTTTGTCGGGGCGGTGAGACTCGAACTCACGATGCCCTGGTCCCAAACCAGGTGCCGTAGCCGCTGGGCCACGCCCCGTTAACAGCGTTGCGTATAGTACCAAAAGTCAGAAAAATAATCAACTCTTTGTACCAGCGAGCAAAGTGTCCAAAATTGTATCAATCATCGGATCAAAATACGACCACGTTCTCCATGGTACCGCCGGCTTGTCATTGAGTTCCACGAGATACGGTCGACCGTTGCCAAACATCATGTCGATGGTGTACATACGCGGCCCATACTGCGCCAACTCTTTTTCAACAACAGGCACCATATCAAGCGCCCACTGCGGCAAGTCGCCAACTTTCACCTCAAACAAACTTCCACCTTGTGCCAAGTTTGCGAGCACACCATCACCTTTGGGTTGACGAATAACAGCAAATTTTGGCTCACCATTATAGATGTACACACGCAAATCATGACGCCCGTTCACGATTCCTGCGATGCCTTCTTTTGTCTCCACAAACTCTTCGCACACATATTCAACACTATCTTTGAGCATATCAGCGCGAAAATCTTTTTTCATCGTCACAATAATCCCCTCACCTCCCCACGCTGTACGCGGTTTTAGCAAAACGGTTTCAGTGCGAGCGTGCGCAAAAACATCGCTCGCAGTTGCTGCGGAAATCTTCCACATGGGTGTCATGTATTGGGAAAACAATTCATGAGTCGTCCATTTATCACCACAGATGCGTTCAATGTCACGTGGATTGATAACGTACGCATCAGTGATGTGTTGAAAGTTTGACCCTTTACGAAAAACAACATCTGCAACAACCTCTCCACGCACCGGCACAATGCGTGCGTCTTCTGTAAATTCGTATACATTCTCAAACACCATATTGCCTATGTAGCTTTGAGGGCCAAACACCATCGCCACTCGGCAGCCACGTGTACGAGCGCGCCGGGAGATTTCATCATACGAATCTTGGTACTCTGCGTAATCAAAAAAACCACTTCCAACTTTGGCATCAAAGTAAATCACAACCGTTTTTGACGCTACCATGCCATAAGCCTACACGCCTGTTGCGAAAATGTAAAAAGTGACTATACTGTTTTTGATATGGAAAGACGACAGCCGTTCATCATTGGACTCTCTGGAGGCTCAGGGTCTGGCAAAACCACACTTGCCGATATACTCAAAGAGGCTTTGCCGTGGAAGGTCTCTGTTGTTGCGCTCGACCGTTTTTACAAAAACCTCGACACCATGCCGCTTGCAGAGCGTAAGCTCACCAATTTCGATCACCCCGATAGTTTGGATTTGGAACAATTCACGAATGTCATCAAAGAGCTCTCAGAAGGGCGCGCGACATCAGTACCGATCTACGACTTTGCGGAATGCAATCCGACACGCGAGCGTGAAGCAGTTGCCCCGGCTGAAGTGATTTTGGTTGAAGGGATGCAAATTCTCGATCACACTCCACTCTTGCGCTACTTAGACATGCGCATCTTTCTGAACATCGATGAACAAACCCGTTTTCAACGAAAAGTGGAGCGCGACATGCGTGAACGCGGACGCACGTACGCTGATGTGCTCGACATGTGGCACACTCGCACCAAGCCGATGCACGGATTGTATGTGCAGCCCGGCATGATGAATGCCGACCTCGTATTCACTCAAAGTTTTGGCCCGCAAGTACTCGAGGTTGTGACAAAAGAAATACACCGCCGCATGAATATGTGGAGGGGCGAACATATTGATGAATGGCTAAAATAACTATGAACAAACGCATACAACGTCCAGATCGTCGGATGCCACTGCCACAATTTTTACCTGAGAACGACAGAGAATCAATCGACCAGCTCGTGGACATCATGCGTGCTCGTGTAGATGCCTATGTTGCGGAAGGCTCTAACCATCAACGCGAATCTCTTGATCAAGAAACTACTCAAGTGAGTATTGAATCAGAAGATGATTATACTGCAACAGCAGTAAGCTCAAGAAAAAAACACATTCCGGCAGTGGCACATCAAGCCATGGACATGCTCACCTATAAACCTCGGCTCAACGAGGATGTTGTGCGTGCAGGCCAACGTTGGTATGTGGTTGCTGATGGACTCACCAACTATGAAGGCAATGTATGTGCACTGATGGGTGAAAGTTTTGCGTTAGCCTTTGAATGGATGATTCATCGCATGGAGCAGATGGAACCAAAACCCAACCTACAAACGGTCACCACCGCTTTTCACGCGGCACTCGACCGTGCACGCCTGATCTTACGGAGGGCTATGGCACATCAGGCAGCAAAGCTCAACAAATATACAGATGGGGATTTTAGTACCACAGTTGAAGCAGTATACTATGCTCCATGGTTGAAAAAAGCGGTTGTGCTCCACATTGGCGATTCACGCAGCTACGTAACACGAGTAAACGGAAAAAGTGAACAACTGACTACAGATCACACTGCTTTGACACGAAACGGAGAGCGTACATATATGAGTTCAGTGCTAAACACCGATCCTCGCAACAGCTCGCGCATCGATGTAGTTGATCTGGACATGCAACCCGGAGACAGTATCACGAGTCTCTGCGACGGTGCCTTTGCCTATGAAGAGGTGACACGTGCCAGGGCTGGTGAACCAAAAAGTACTGTAGACACACTGAGCGAAAATCACCCAACAGGTCCAGACAATGTACTTGCGTACACCAATACTCTTGTGAGCAACGGTCGTTCTTTTCAAGATACTCTCAGCGCTTGGGATGACACCAGCGCTGGAGCGTTACTAGTAAAATAAAAAGACCAGCTTTGGTCTGGTCTTTTTACATTGTGCCGAGGGCGAGGATTGAACTCGCGACGCAAGGATTTTCAGTCCTTCGCTCTACCACTGAGCTACCTCGGCTCTTTCTAGATCAAAGATTTGGCATACTGTCATTGTCGCACCTGCTGTCCGGCAGAGCCGGCCACTCTGTGCGTCAATGACCCTGCGGGCTTGATGTTCGCTTTCTCGCTCCCGCGCTGTACTTCTCTGTACAGCTTGGTCGCTGCGAAAGCTCCACATCTTCGCATTATGCTCAACTCTTTGTCCTAGAAAGCCAAAACGCTGAGCATATTTCCCGCACCAAAATTTTTATATGAGATGAGCGATAGAGCGCTGGAGCCAAGAATGTGACCAAGGCGTACATGGACGTACGCCGCGGGAACATTCGAGGCGAAGCGCCTGTCCCGCAAGGGCACGAGAGCGACAGCGTCGCCAGCTGTGCTGGCGAGCAGGTCGCATCGTGCGCTCGCTCAGATAAAAATTTTGGTGGGCATGTCTGGATTCGAACCAGAGACCTCGTCATTATCAGTGACGTGCTCTAACCAACTGAGCTACATGCCCTCTTTTAGAAAAGCCTGTTTGGCGCACTATCGCGGGCAGAGCCCGACGACCCCTTCGATACGTCGTTCGCGAACCACGTATCTTCGGGCTTGATGTTCGTTTTCTCGCTCTCTCGTCGTACCTAGAAGTACGCCTCGGTCGCTGCAAAAGCTCCACATCTTCGTATTGCACCAAACTTCTTTTCTAAAAGCTGTTCATTTAATGGAACTTTTTTTAAAAACAGCAGAAGGATAATACCAAAATGAAATGCCGTTGTAAAGGGGATTTTTGAGTAAAAAAAATGAGCTCCTTTTGTGTATCCCTAGGAGCAACAGGTGACTGTTGGTAACGCGGTCAGTCTCCGCCATAACTCACCAGCTCAGCCGATTTTCGTCGGCCAGCGTGACGTACGGGTCAGGACCCGTGTCCGTCACGACACCGCCCCCCTGCACGAACAGGGAGACACCCTCCACGGCGTACCCCGCCGTGATGGCGGTGCCGCGGAGCACCTCGACGGTCACCCCGTCGGCGATGAGTCCGGCGCGGCTCACGCCTTCGACGGTGAGGCCGTCGAAGGAGAGGGTGGCAGCCACACCCCCTCCGAACACCACCCCATCGCTCCGCTGGTCGCGGGGGTCGGCCGTAGAGTTCGGCGTGGCCACCCCCGAGATGGTGACGCCTGAGAGGACCAACTCAATGGCCTCCTCGGCGCGGATACCTGTCTCAACGACATCGATGATCTCGCTGTCGTTGAGGTGGAGCGTGCCCCCCTTCTCCACGACAACGCCATATGCGGCGGTCGTGGCGATGGAGGAGGCGGCGGCCACGAGCGCCCCTCCGCTCTTCACATACATACCCCGCGCATTGGAGTGGTATACCCTCACCCCTTCAACGGTGAGAGACCCCTCCTCCACGGTGATCCCATTGTCGCCCCCCAAGACACTGAGGTCCGCGAGGCGGACCTCATCCGCGTTCGTATAGAACGCGTCGGTGATGGGGTCACCGAGGAGAATGGTTTCTCCGATGCCGCACCCCACGATGGTGGCGCCGGCGTATCCGGGGAACACCGCGATGTTTTCGCGGTGTTCCCCCGGCCCCAGCAGGATGCTGGGCGGCCCCAACTTTGCCGCGAACGGCAGCGCCGCCGCGACCGTCCCGAACGGCCGCTCGCGCGTGCCGTTCGCAGTTTTGTCATCCCCGCCCGGGAGGACGAGGACGAAGAGGTTGGAGCCTGCGCCCCAACCTCCATCGGCGCATGGCCCCAAATCCGGGGCCACGCCCGTCTCTTCCGAGTCGCCGGACTCGGAGTCCGGCAACCCCTCTCCATCTGAATCCCCTCCTCCCGTCTCAGCGGTCTCCCACTTCAAGGAGACCGAGGGGGTAAAACAACCAAAAAACGAGAAAAACAACATGACTTCTCCTGATGGACTCAACGCCGCGGAATTGCGACGTCGGAGCATCTTTGCAGCTCCACTCTCTTAAGTCAACCCCAAGTTACACAAAATACGCTAACCTTACTAATTAAAACACACCACCAAATCCGTTTTGGTGGCATATCGGATTTTGCTGCAAAACGGATTTCTGAATCTCGGTAAAACAAAAAACACCCGATTAGGGTGTTTTTCTATTGTTAACCTCTGAATACACGATACGTCTTCTTCCGATGTTGTTTGGGATTCTGTAAAACAGAATTCGACCATTTGCGCTATCTCAGTCGTGAGAAAGAGAATAGCTTTTCTTCTCCTTAGAAAGGAGGTGATCCACGAGCAGCTTCCGCTACCCGTGCCTTGTTACGACTTCATCCTTGTCACCAGTCCTGCCTTCGTCCCTACTTACTGTAGGGCCTTCGGGCATTACCGGCTCCCCTGATGTGACGGGCGGTGTGTACAAGACCCGAGAACGTATTCAACGCGCCATGGCTGATACGCGTTTACTAGCGATTCCGACTTCATGAGGGCGAGTTGCAGCCCTCAATCTGAACTGGGGGAAGTTTTAAAGGATTAGCTCCACCTTGCGGTTTGGCGTCCCTCTGTTGCTTCCCATTGTAGCACGTGTGTCGCCCAAGATATAAAGGACATGCTGATTTGACGTCATCCCCACCTTCCTCCGGCTTATCGCCGGCAGTCCACTATGAAAATTAACATAGTGCAAGGGTTGCGCTCGTTACCCCACTTAAGGGTACACCTCACGGCACGAGCTGACGGCAACCATGCATCACCTGTCTTAGCGTTCCCGAAGGCACGGACCTATTTCTAGGTCTTTCGCTAGATGTCAAATCTTGGTAAGGTTCCCCGCTTGTCGTCGAATTAAACCACATGCTCCACCGCTTGTGCGGGTCCCCGTCAATTCCTTTGAGTTTTAGTCTTGCGACCGTACTCCCCAGGCGGGATGCTTAATGCGTTAGCTTCATGACACTGAAGGGGTCGATCCCTCAATGCCTAGCATCCATCGTTTAGGGCGTGGACTACTGGGGTATCTAATCCCATTCGCTCCCCACGCTTTCGCTATTGTAGTGTCAGAAATGTCCCAGTCAGCTGCCTTCGCAATTGGTGTTCTTACTGATATTAACGCATTCTACTGCTACACCAGTAATTCCGCTGACCTTTTCCACTCTCTAGCTATACCGTTTCGAAAATGTTTCCATGGTTGAGCCATGGGCTTTCATCTCCGACAAATATAACCACCTTTTAGCTCTTTACGCCCAGTAATTCCGGATAACGCTCGAGGCCTCTGTATTACCGCTGCTGCTGGCACAGAGTTAGCAGCCTCTTATTCCTATGGTACCATCGCTAGTTTTTCCCATAGAAAAGAATTTTACGACCCGAAGGCCTTCTTCATTCACGCGGTGTCGCTCCCTCACGCTTTCGCGCATTGGGGAAGATTCTCGACTGCAGCCACCCGTAGGTGTGGGGGCAGTATCTCAGTCCCCCTGAGGCGGGTCATGCTCTCACACCCGCTATTCGTCGTAGCCTTGGTAGTCTATTACACTACCAACTAGCTGATAAACCAAAGGCTTCTCCAGAAGCGATAAATCTTTACATGGGAATGTCATGTGACCCCCCATGGCCATCACGTATTAGCCATCGTTTCCAATGGTTGTCCGTGACTTCTGGGTAAATTACCACTGTCTTACGCACCCGTTTGCCACTGCTCTATTGCTAGAGCCGTTCGACTTGCATGCCTTAGACACACCGCCAGCGTTCATCCTGAGCCAGGATCAAACTCTCAATAAAATGTCAATCATCTTTCGAATAAATTCGAGAATGATCGGACTGCACACCGTGCAATCCTAATGTAACTGGTTGTTTTAACAAGGAATTGTCCGTATCGTGTATTCAGTTGTCAACGAACTTGTGAACATACCCTATCGAGTCGTTGGTTTCTGTGGAGTTGGACCAAGAAACTGATACTGTCGTGGGCGATGTTTGAGAGCATTTCGCTGCGCGCTTGGCGCAAAAAAAACGTCTCAAATCGATTGATCATCTCTGTAATGAGAGATGCGCTCCCGATTTCAGCCGTTTTTAGCGTAAATTGTTGGAAAGTTCTAGGTTTTATGCAGCTCAAGCAGGATACAAGAAAGGAAAAACCCTGTCAAGGCGTTTTTTGCGCCCCTAAATCACAGGTTATCCACAGTTTTGGCTATTTCTTCTTCGTCAATCTTTCCGACTGCTCTTTACGCCATTGTGCGATGAGTTTGTGATTTCCGGACATGAGCACTTCAGGAACACTATGACCTTCAAATTCAACGGGGCGCGTATATTGCGGATACTCGAGATAGCCTTCTTGAGAGTGCGATTCATCGTGCGATGATTCGTCTTTTCCGAGTACGCCGGGAAGCAAGCGAGCAGTCGCGTCGATCACAACTGCTGCGCCTAGCTCGCCACCAGTGAGCACAAAGTCGCCAATCGAAATTTCTTCGTCGATGTAATGTTCGATGCGCTGATCAATGCCCTCATATCGGCCACACAAAAAAATAATCTGCGAGTGCTTTTGCACAAACTCACGCGCAACACTTTGCGTAAACCTGCGGCCTTTTGCGGACATCATTACAATGTGGACATCTTTGCGTTTGCGGATTTTCTTGAGCGACTTCACCAACGGCTCGATCTTCATCACCATGCCGACTCCCCCGCCATACGGCGTGTCGTCAACGGTTTTGTGTTTGTCGGTCGTTTGATCACGCGGATTCCACACGCGCACGTCGATCTTTTTTTTGCCGACTGCGCGCTTCAAAATACTCGTGCCAAGCACTGAGTCAAAAAATTCTGGGAAGAGTGTGATGATGTCGAAACGCATACTACTCCACAGGTTCTTCATCATTCATGTAAAACTCAATGTCTTCATCATATACATCAGAGTCGTCGAGCACCTCAGGTTGATATTCGATGTTGACGACTTTCCATGGCTTGAAAAGCTGAGCGAGTATCGAGCTGGTGTTATCAGTTTCGCGGCGCACGCGGATGACCACTGGATCTTCGTATTCATCAAATGCAACCGTCGCATTCTGTTCGTAAAAATGCGCAAAGTAACGCGGTGTTGGGATTGTTTCTTTATCAGCCCCTTTTGTGCGCCACGCCGCATGCTCTGCATCTAATACATAGACAGTAGTTGGATCACCAAGCCAATCCTCTAAGAAAAAATCAATATCTTCTTTGCGATTTTCAGTGATGCCCTCGCTGATCAAAGATTCTACCGCGGCTGTATCTTGATTTTTTACTGCCTCCAAAAATGCACGCACAGTTCGCTCTGGGCGCATGAGCCACAATGCTACAGCGCACACAATAGCGAGACACACGATAACACTGCCCAGAACCACTATCCATTTCTTTTTACTCATAGTCATATATAGTACTCTAACCCAACTTTCTCAGAAATACAAAACACCCCGCGAGTTGCGGAGTGTTTTTTGAACAATCAGATTAAAGATCGAGAGTATCAATCGCTGAACCCATCTCCTCTTGTGCAGCAGCTTGTTCTTGCGCAGGCTGTTCTGAGCGGCGTTCGCGGTGTGGGCGAGAGCCTTCTGGTTCGTTGATTTTGAGGTTGACGCGAGCTTGATTCTTGGCACCAACTACGCGCAACAGCGTGCGGATAGCTTTTGCAGTTTGACCTTGGCGACCAATAACTTGACCCAAATCATTTGGGTCGACAGTGAGTGTAATGAGAACACCCATCTCATCTACTGTGCGTACTGTTGAAACAGCATCTGGGTTGTCAACAATTGCTTTGACAACGAATTCGACAAATTGCTGATCTGTGTGTGCAGACATTTCCGTTATTCTAAATAATTAACTGCTGTCGAGTGATCGACTCTAAAAATGGTAGCAAAGCCGAGGCGGTACGTCAAAATTCATGTGCAGAATCAATAGTACTCAAGCTCTTCAACACACAACACCTTCGCGCACCATTCATCAAAAGAGGGGTATCGGTCCATAGAAGGAAAGCCGACCCGCTCTGGCATGCTTGACCATGTGAGATGTACAATGATGTGTTCTTGGGTGCGCGGATCCACAAATAATACGTCATCATTGGCGGAAGAAGACCACTTGACTTGCCATTCTTGGGCGGACGCACACATCTCCGTCTGCTGACTGAGCTCATGCAACAACTCTCGCTTCAATGCCTCGTGTCGTTCAACATTCTCTTCCCTATCCCAAGACCAAAACGAAATGGCTTGTGCGGGAATCTCTCTGGGCTTGCTCACGTCAAGCTTCGCGGCCTCGATGCGCAACGGCACGTGATCGTGCAAAGTACTGAGCGCTGCGCTTGCCTCAGACTGCTGTGTATATACCTTATACTCAGCAGCGCGTGATGCGGAGAGCCCGTGCTGAATGGCCTCAGCAACCACTGTGCACGGAACCACGAGGTAGTATTCCTTAGGCGCACTTGCGCACAACTTCACAATCTCAGCGAGTATCATCTCAGCACGAGGCGTTTCTGCTTCAACGGTATACGACACGCCCAGATCAATCGTGCGCCCATCAACTTCAATATCAACTTTTAGTTGTGCGTCTCTGCCGGTAATGTGCCGGCCCATATATGCGCTGTCGCTGATCTTCCACTCCATACCAAATCCAGCATTCTGTACAAGCACATACACCTCATCAATCGTTAAAGTGGAATTCACCACTGCTTCTCGGATCATAGTCTATAATAGATTACACACCCTACTCTTGCAGGATAGAATATCACAGAGCTCTGCATCAGCCAAAAGGTAAAAATTGACGAGCGAGCAACACCTCATTACAATACAAAGGCTGTTTTAGCACTCTGAGCATTCAAGTGCTAATTATAAAAAGCTATTAATTTAATGAACAGTATATGAAAATCACTCCACTCGGAGATCGCGTCTTGGTGCGGGTCTTAGAAACTGAAGAGACCACAGCATCGGGCATCATCCTTCCAGACTCGGCAAAAGAAAAAAAGGCTGAAGGCGAAATCATCGCCATCGGCACTGGTGAAGACATTATGAAGTTGAACTTAAAAGTTGGTATGATCGTCTTGTTTGGCAAATACTCTGGCGAAGAGATTGAGGAGGGTAATGTCACCTACAAAATCCTCAAAGAAGACGAAGTTTTAGCAACAATGGAAAAATAATGCACTATGGCAAAAGAAATTAAATTCGATCAATCTGCTCGCCAAGAACTCATGGCTGGCATCGATGCACTCGCAAACACTGTAAAAGTAACTCTCGGCCCTCGCGGTCGCAACGTCGTACTCGAAAAAGGCTACGGCTCCCCTACTATCACGAAAGACGGTGTCTCTGTCGCAAAAGAAATCGAACTTCCAAACCCATTCCAAAACATGGGTGCCGAACTCGTGAAAGAAGTCGCAAGTAAGACCAATGATGTTGCTGGCGACGGTACAACAACAGCAACCGTTCTCGCCCAAGCCATTGCTCGTGAAGGTATTAAAAATGTTGTCGCTGGCGCAAATCCGGTAGTGCTGAAACACGGCATCGACAAAGGTGTTCGCGCTATCGTTGACCACTTAAAAAAACAGTCCAAAAAAATTAGCACCAAAGAAGAAATCGCTCAGGTTGCTTCTATCTCAGCCAATGACGCAGAAATTGGCGAAGTGATCGCTGAAGCATTTGAAGCGGTCGGCAAAGATGGTGTCATCACTGTCGAAGAGTCACAAAGTTTTGGTATCGACAAAGAGGTTGTTGAAGGTATGCAATTCGACAAAGGGTACATCGCTCCACACTTAGTAACCAACACCGAGCGCATGGAAGCGGCATACGAAAACGCTTCAATTCTCATCACCGACAAAAAAATCAGCTCTGTTGCTGAGATCGTTCCCCTTCTCGAAAAACTTGCGCAAAGCGGCAAGAAAGAGTTGGTGATCATTGCTGATGACGTTGAAGGTGAAGCGCTGGCTACACTCATCGTCAATAAGCTACGCGGCATTTTTCATACACTCGCAATCAAAGCTCCCGGCTTTGGTGATCGTCGTAAAGAGATGCTCCAAGACATTGCAGTGCTCACTGGTGCCCGCGTGATCTCAGAAGAAGTTGGCCTCAAACTCGAAAACGCATTACCTACTGACTTGGGTACTGCTCAACGCGTTATCTCAACGAAAGACAATACCACAATCGTTGGTGGCAAAGGCGAGAAGTCGGCAATTCAAGATCGCGTCAAACAAATCGAAACCCAATACGCAAACTCTGATTCAGATTTTGATAAAGAAAAACTGCTTGAGCGCAAAGCAAAATTGGCTGGTGGGGTTGCCGTGCTCAAAGTCGGTGCCGCAACTGAAACTGAAATCACCGAGGTCAAACACCGCGTTGAAGATGCTGTTGAAGCAACCAAAGCTGCTATTGAAGAGGGTATCGTTGTTGGTGGCGGCACTGCACTCCTCCGCGCACTCGATGCATTGAAAGATGTAAAAGTAGAAGGTGAGCAAGCCATTGGTGTCGACATTTTACGTCGCGCACTTGAAGAACCGGTAAAACAAATTGCTCGCAACGCCGGCAAAGATGGTTCTGTGATCTGCGAACATGTCAAAACACTCAAAGGCAATCAAGGCTATAATGCAGCAACAGACACATATGAAGATTTGGTTGAAAAAGGTATTGTTGACCCAACAAAGGTGACTCGCTCTGCCCTTGAAAATGCTGCGTCCATCGCTTCACTCGTGCTCACCACAGAAGCTGTTGTTGCAAACATCCCTGAAGAGAAAAAAGAAGGCGGTATGCCACCGATGTCAGGTATGCCAGGCATGATGTAAAGAAATAAAAAGCCCCTCCACGGGGCTTTTTTTGTTGTCATTGCGGGCATAATACTCAACATGTGTGGACTAAGCCTCTTTTGCTTTGGGTAAAACACCTGCTGCAACTTGTTCCATGATAGCTTTACGGAGTTTCTTTTGTAAGTCTGTATCTTTCTGAATGGTTTCTTTGACTGCTTCACGACCAACACCGAGCTTCAACTCGCCGAATGATACTGTATTACCAGATTTTGCGAGTGAGCCATATGCAATGCCGGTGTCGAGAAGATCGCCAGCAATCGAGATGCCTTCATTGTACATAATATCAAATTCCGTCGTCTTGAATGGTGCTGCGACTTTGTTTTTCTTAATTACCACTTTGACGCGGTTACCAATCACCTGATCGCCTTTCTTGATCTGCGCAGCGCGACGGACTTCGATACGCACCGAAGCGTAGAACTTCAGCGCAACACCGCCAGTCGTGGTTTCAGGGCTACCAAACATAACACCGATCTTCATGCGGGTTTGGTTGATGAAGATAACAACACAGTTGGATTTGGAAATGATGCCGGTAAGTTTACGCAGTGCTTGAGACATTAAACGCGCTTGGAGACCCATATGAGAGTCTCCCATCTCACCTTCAATTTCAGCCTTTGGCGTGAGCGCTGCGACAGAATCGACAACAATCACGTCGACAGCGTTAGAGCGTACGAGCGTTTCGACGATTTCGAGCGCTTGCTCGCCATTGTCCGGTTGAGAGACGAGCATCGCATCAACATCAACGCCGATTTTGCGAGCATAATCTGGGTCCAGTGCATGCTCAGCGTCAACGAATGCTGCAAGGCCGCCCATCTTTTGCACTTCTGCAACGATGTGTTGCGCGAGAGTGGTCTTACCCGACGACTCAGGACCATACACCTCGATCACACGACCGCGCGGAACACCGCCGATACCAAGTGCTAAATCGAGCGAAAGACAGCCAGTTGGAATTGCGTCGACAACCATATGCTTCGATTCACCGAAGAGCATAATGGAACCATCGCCAAAACGAGCACGAATCTGTTCAATCGCCATCTCTGCTGCTTTAGATTTTCCATCTTTTGGAGTTGCGTCAGTTTTTTTAGTCATATCATTGTTGTGTGTGCGGAGTGTATAAAATATGTCTCACTTCGACACGCTCACGACTCCGCTGTGAACGCGTTGAAATGCGGATGGTGTTTAAGCCTTCGTGGAGATGCACGGACTCTTCAAAGTGGCCGTCAGAAGAAAGGTCTACAGCATCTCCGTTGATCGTCACAATCGATTCCGGCGCTGTAGTGCCTGAAATCTTCAATTGTGCGTCAGAGACCATCATATCATGTTCCGGACTAATAATCACAATAGACGGCGGCGTGAAGACATTTGAGACTACAAAAGTGATATAGACAACAACAAGCATCAGTACAGAAAATGCGCCGCCCCACCGGATTAACCGAGGAAAAATATGCACTGGGCGAGTATCAGAAGCAACGGTTTTGAGTTTAAGGGTATTGCGTGCCAGAGGTCCAAGATTAGGACGATACAGCGGGTGGTAGACTGCGGTCTCAGCGTTAAACAACTCCTCAAGTTCTGACCATGGAATGCCAAGCACTTGAGCGTACCGTTTTGCATACTGACGCGCATACGTTACCGCTTCGAGTGTGTCGTAACGTCCGTGCTCAAGCGCGTCGATATATTTCAACTGAATACTTGTTTTTTGCGCTGCGGTTTCCTGCGTCCAACGTTTGCCTTCACGCGTGCGAATGAACCATTCACCAATGGTTGCTTGTGTGCGGATTTTTTTGCGCTCAAAACTCATGCGCGGCGCTGTTCGTCTTCATCAGCATCCTCAACATCTTCTGAACGAGCCTGCTCAAGCTCCATCTCGTCAGCGATCTCTGCGTTCTCCGCTGCGTCCGCTGCAGATGCAATGAGAATCTCACGTGGTTTTGCTCCATCAGCCGGACCAATAATCCCTTGCTCTTCCAAAATATCAAGTAAGCGCGCGGCGCGAGCGTAGCCTACGCGCAAACGTCTCTGCAACAATGATGCCGATGCTTTGCCTGACTGAATAATAATTTTTTTGGCCTCCTCTAAAAGCTCGTCACCACCATCATCTCCACCCATAGCATCACTGGAAAGGCCCGGAACTGGGCGAGAAGGTTTTTCTGTTACGGTGTCGTTGTACTGTGGCTCGCCCGCTGATCGAAGGTGCGCAACGATACGTTCGATTTCGTCATCTGCCAAATATGCACCTTGCACGCGTTTTGGTTTTGACAGTTGAGCGTCGATATAAAGCATGTCGCCTTTGCCAAGCAATTTTTCTGCGCCAGAAAAATCCAAAATGGTGCGAGAGTCAGTAAGCGATGCGACAGAAAATGCAACACGAGCCGGCATATTAGCTTTGATTAACCCAGTAATAACATCAACCGATGGGCGCTGTGTTGCGAGTACCAAGTGAATGCCGATTGCGCGGGCCATTTGTGCAAGACGCACGATTGCAGTTTCAACAGAGTTTGCGGCGACAGTCATGAGGTCGGCCAACTCGTCGATAATGAAAACGATATACGGCAAGCGTTCTTCCTGATCAACAGAGTCATTAAACGCTCCGATATTTTTCTTACCTCGTGTCGCGAGTAGTTCGTAACGGCGATCCATTTCCGTTACTGCCCATTTCAGGGCATTCATTGTTTTTTCAACATCGGTAATAACAGGTGTGAGCAAATGCGGAATGCCGTTGTAGACAGAGAGCTCGACGCGCTTTGGATCAACCATGATGAACTTCAAGTCATCAGGAGAGTTTTGATATAATAAACTCACAATTAAGCTGTTGACGCACACCGACTTACCAGAACCTGTTGCACCGGCAATAAGCACATGCGGCATACTCGCAAGTGAAGGAATATATGGCTTGCCGGAGACATCTTTACCAAGCGCGAGAGACATGTTGTTTTTGCGTTGCTTGAATCCTTTAGATTCCAAAATCTCTTTTACAGAGACTGTAGCAATAGCCTTGTTGGGTACTTCAATACCCACTAAGGATTTTCCCGGAATGGGAGCCTCGATACGAATCGGATGTGCGGCCAGCGCAAGCGCGATGTCGTTGTGCAGCGCAGTGATCTGAGTAAGTTTCACGCCCTCAGATGGTTTGAGTGCATACTGAGTAACCATTGGACCAACGCTCACTTCATCCATTTCAACTTCTATACCAAAATTATGAAAGGCTGTGCGGATTTTTTCTTTATTCGCTTCGATGTCTCCACTTGTTGGTTTTTCATTGCGTTCAGTGAGCAGCGTCATTGGGATGTCAATCTTACGATATGCACGCTTTGGTGCTTTTAACTCAATTTTCATCTGTTCCGCTCCTTCTGATGTCAATGCCATGCCAACATGTACGGCATCAGAATCTGCATCGCCCACTTTTTTTGTTGCAAACTGAACAGTCTCATGGTTCTTGTCGTCATCATCTTCATCATCTTCTTCCGACTCTGGAACATCATCAGTTGCGATTTCATATCCGTTGCGGTACGCATGCATACGCGAGCGCACAAAACGAACAAAAGGCATAAAAATATTCCATTCAGACAGTGTGTCGAGCAAGTCGTTCAACGATGCATTAAACATGAGCAAGAACGAACTCAAAAAAAGTGCAAGTAAAATAATAAGGGTTGCCCAAATGCCGGTATACGTCAGCAAGGGCCATGCGAGAATGAGACCAATATAACCACCGCCTTGTCCACCACTTGCTATAGCCATGAGCTCTGGAGCATCATAGACTGTGTGCAGCAAACCGAGTGTGCTTAGAGTAAATACAACAAGGCCAAAAGTATTGATGGGACGAATAGGATAACGCTCTGGAAAAAACATCATGTACGCAATAACAGCAAGCACGAAAGGAAAAACAAAACGTCCCCAGCCAAACAACCAACCACAGAGCGTGTCGATGCCGTGGCCAAAGCTGCCAGCGAGATTCATAAAACTGAGCGTGACAACCGCTGCGGCAACAAGCAATGCAAGAATAATGAGCCCGCGCTGTGTCGACGTACTCACCTCTGTAGTTGTTTTTATTGGCTGAACAATTTCGTCAACATCTATCTCTTTTTTCTTTTGAGTTTTTTTTGCCGACGGAGTTGGTTTTTTGGCTTTTGAGGCTGCCTGAACAGCAGGGGAAACTTTTGGCATAATCCCGCATAGTATACCATTTTTCAACCCTTTTGGCGAGTGTTACTCATCAATTACAATCTACAGAACACTGACCGCTTCTTCGCTCAATAATGGAACACACAGCGTCACCACATGAACCGTTGCCAGAGGATGGAGTTGAGCGCGGGAACGTATTTGCACTTTGTGATGGACGAGTTTTTTGAGTATCTACAGATTTTTCAGACGCATCGTACACATACCCTTGTGAGTCAAAATGCTCTTGCCAAATCACAATGGTCTCTTCAGGATCCACAAACTGAATCGCATTACTGTCTTCAGAATTCAAAAAAGCATCAATGTGCGCCAAGATAGTTGCCTCTATGTCGCTATTCACCATGTCCATGTGATTAACCATCAAAGCAGCTGTATACATTACATCAGAACGCAATTCACCTTGCACGCGCTTTTCCAGTAAATCTTCGATACCTTCCCAAGTGCTGGTATAGGCCCCAATAGTTGGCAATGGTCCGGTATCGCTATGTGTGAAAAAATTCTCCTCACCTTGAGGCCTCCACACACCAGAGACAACCCTGTCTTCTTCATGTAAACCACTGCCGCCACCCCAAATAATTTCTGGTGTCCATACAAAGTCCGGGTGTGTGGTGCTGCGTATTGGAGAGAGTAACGTTGAATATCGTGACTCAGAAGCCGGGATAACAATTACACCACCAACAACCCCTGTGGGTTCAAGGCCAATATCGCGAATAAGCGCTGCGACATCGGCATAAGAATATCGCGATTCGTGAGCGTGCGCGTCAATCTCTTGACCCAAATCATCGTGCATGTATTTCAGTATATTTTTTCCGTTCGTATCTTCTGTACCGTCGTCAAACTCAAGTACGGCTTGTAAAAATGACCAGTCAGACTGAAAGGTGTACGCAACACCTCTCTCGTGGAGCGCCTTCGCAAACTCCAACAGTTTTGCACGATATTCCCAAAACGCATTTTCATCTTGAGTGAAGTTTGGATAACGGCCCGGCTCTTCATTATGAGAAAGCACATTCACATATATTGGTGGCTGTTCGCCCGATGTTGGAGCTGTCGACGTCGTTGAAGAATCATTTAATAGAGCGGCTAGGTCTTTGGCGTTTATCAACGTATAGTCATCACGATGCTCAGAAGCATATGCAACCATCGATTCATACTGCTTCCAACGCGCTTCGCGTTCATCAACTGAAAGCAACTCAGATTCCTCATCGTGCACAGAAAGATCAAACGGTGGTTGTGGAGTACCTCGCTGACCTTGATTGAGAAAAATACTGAGCCACGCTGACTGCGTTGCGATAAAATCGTTGTCGTGTGTTTTGATGCTCTTAAATTGCGGTGCTGTGCGCTCAACCCAATCGCCGTCAATAACATCAGTTGGCGCGTCAGTGTTGCGCTCAAGAAAAATCACCGGATACGTTTCTGGGCGTACAAATACACCTTCACGTTTTTCACCAAATGCAATTTCATCAGCTTCGTGCTGGACGATCATCTGTGTACCGTACTCTGCATAGAGCTTGAGCAACGTTGGCGCAAATGCAGATTCAGTAATCATGCCGCCCATAATTGGCGCGTAGCCAAGCTGCTCTTTCATGTATGCATAACTGCCCGGTTGATCGGTTGGCATGCCGGTGGTTAAATCAATGCTCTGTTCAAAATATTCGCGGATGACAGACTCTTTTGTTGCATCACTCTCTGCCGCGAGATTGCGAAAATCAAAATTATTATAAAAAGGATAGGGTGGACGAAAATGATAACTGACCGCAACAACAGAAGAGTTCTTGAGACGCTCGACAACTTCCGGCGCGTTGTTCAGATACACTTGCAATGACGGATCGTCGAGGATGATGTCGATGGGCACATTATACTTCTCGTGAATGTCGATGATGCGATTGATGGTGTCGACACTCTCTTGCTCGTAATAAAATTCCTGCGCGACCATGGAGAATTCCAAGTAGCGGCCAGAGACAGTCGACGTTGTGGCGTTGGTGTTCTGATTTTTTATGGCAAGGCTCGTAGAGCTTGTCATTGAACGCAGATACCAGCTAGCCGAGGTGAAAATGGCGCAAAGAAGCAAAACTCCAGCACCAATCCAAAGATTTCTTTTCATCATACATGTGTAATAGTAATCTCTACACAGCGAGAAGTCGAGGTGGAGATACACAAAAACACGGATATACCGTGTATTGTAAAAAATGGTGGGCGATACAAGATTCGAACTTGTGACCTCCACAATGTCAATGTGGCGCTCTAACCAACTGAGCTAA
>JAHBAR020000024.1 GCA_018500015.2 Candidatus Kerfeldbacteria bacterium
AGATGTGTATAAGAGACAGAATTTCACATGATTATATTCGCTCATTGTGGGTGAAGCGCCTGGAACTAAAAGTTGTTCCTGGGTATGCCGGTGCATATCCAAAGGTGGCAGACTTAACCCTAATAATGAGGAATACTATGAATATGACTTTTAAAGAGATTAATTTTGACCCAAAAGTTCAACAAGCGCTTGAAACTTTGGGCTTTGCAGAACCGACCGAAATCCAAAAACGGGCGATCCCGGTATTGCTAGAAAAGCGTGGCCAAGATTTTCACGGCCAGGCTCAAACTGGTACGGGCAAAACGTTGGCCTTCGGATTGCCATTGGTGCATCGCATTGATGTCAACAATAAAGCAACCCAAGCCTTGGTGGTAGCACCAACTCGTGAGTTGGCTGTGCAAATTTGCGAAAGCATTACGCCATTTGCACGCGCAATGGGCATTTCGATGAAGGCCATTTATGGCGGCGCTTCCATGGAAGAACAGATCCGTGCCCTTAAAAAGGGTGTGCAGATCGTCGTGGGTACGCCAGGCCGCGTTAATGACCACCTTCGCCGTGGCGTTATGAAGCGCGACCAACTCGAAACACTCGTGCTTGACGAAGCAGACATTATGCTCGACATGGGCTTTAAAGAGGAAGTTGAAGAAATTATCAAATTTTCCCGCAAAGAACGAGAAATCTGGCTCTTTTCCGCAACGGTAAAGCCTGGCATTCGCGCAATCATGAACGACCACATGAAAAACACCACATCAGTGAGCGTGAGCAAGCAGCAGGTTTCGACGTCAGCGGTTAAGCAATATTATTGCATTGTGCCATCAAAAGCGCGTCTTTCGGCGCTCTGTCGTTTCATTGAAACTGCGCCTGAATTCTATGGCTTTATTTTCTGTCAAACCAAGCTTTTGACTGCAGAAGTTGCCGACGCACTCCGTCGTCGCAGCTACCACGTTGGTTGCTTGCATGGTGACATGAGCCAAGATCAGCGTAATGCGGTTATTAAAAAGTTTAAAAATCGCGAATATTCCGTGGTTGTTGCAACTGACGTTGCGGCACGTGGTCTTGACATTCAAGATCTTACCCACGTGATTAACTTCTCGTTGCCGGAAGATCATGAGAGCTATGTGCACCGAACTGGACGCACCGGCCGTGCTGGTAAAGATGGTATTGCTATCACCTTTATCAACAAGCACGATGTCAGAACGCTCAGCATGATTCAGCGTAAGTTCCATATCACCGTGGAACCAATCGTGGTGCCATCGCGTGAAGATATTATCGCAAAGCGTATGGGCCAGGCGAGCGATTATCTGACGCAGTTTATTGCGGCAGCGCAAACTTCGACCCATCCAAGCGTAGCGCGGTTGGTTGAGCAGTTTAATGAAACACAGCTGCACACCTTGGTAACACGCTTTATTCAAGAAAAGTTCTTGGATTCAGTGGACAAAGAAGATGAGTCAGTCTTTACTTCATCATCATCTTCGGCCGGCGCTTCGAACAGCGACCGTCAAGAAATTATGTTTGCTGTGGGCACTGATGATGGACTTGATCGCGATGAGATTGTTGAATTCCTCGTCACAACGGCATCATTAGATAAAGAAAAATTGCAGAAAATTCGCGTCTTGAATCGTCGTACCTTTATCGAAGTTGCGCCTGATATGGCAGCTGCTATCGTTGAAGCAACGCGTGGCGCGAGCCTCGCGGGACGCCCGTTGCGTGCACAATTTGTGGAAGATACACAGATGCGCGATTCACGTGGCGGTGGCTTTGGTGGTCGTCGCTCACATGGCGGCGGTGGACGCCGTTCATCGGGTGGCGGACGTCGCTCATTTGGTGGTGGCCGCAACGAATCACGTCGTGGCTCTGGCTCATTCGGCGGTAATGGCGGCGGCAGAAAACCAGAGTTCCGCAAAGATGCGCAGCGCTCAGACTTTTCGTGGCGTGGGTAAAACCTAAGAATATACGCATATTTTGGGGGTTATATATGCATCACACATTACGTTCAAATAGTATATCCGTGCTAGGCCTTGCATTGCTGGGCCTAGCCGGCATTTTTCTTATATCCTACGCACATTTTGAGCCGCAACCACGGGTAAAAATCACTGTTTTTATCCATGGCACCGTGGGCGGTCCGCTCAATTTTTTGAGTTCGTCCCAATGCTCGCAGGAGTTTGACCCCGAATGCGCTACAGCGCGAGCCGTGCGCTACGTGCGCAACCATGAGCTCATGCACTACGACAACATCTTGGGGGCAGAAGGGTTACACGAATTTGTAAAAGATGAACTGCCGCTCTGGCATGCAGCACGGCATCTGATTCCCGCCTACGATGATTTGGCACAAACTGTTGAATGCGAGCGCAAAAAACGCCACTACTATACGTTCGGCTGGTCGGGATATCTTCACCATGGCGCTCGACGCGCAGCGGCCTACGAACTCTACAACAGCCTGTGCGACCGCCGTGATGAGATACGCACCCGCTACGGCGTTGATCCAGAAGTTGAACTCATTGGGTATAGCCATGGCGGCAACGTCGGCCTCTGGCTCGCCAGCGCGGAAGATTTTTATAAACGAGGTCTCACGGTCAATACGTTAGTCATGTTAGCCGCTCCGATGCAAAAAGAGATGGCGCAGGCTATTGAGTCGCCTCTCTTTACAACCATCGTTTTACTCTCATCGCAAGGGGATGGAATTCAAACGCGCGATTACTTTTCTAACAAAGAAGGGCGTAGCTATGCTCGCATGGCCGATATAGCAGATATCAAAAAAATAACGTCCGAAAATAAAAATATGCGACGCCACGATCTCTGGTGCGCGCTCAACGATGACCTGTACGGTGTCACCCACATCAACATGTGGCTGGCGGGCCGATCGGGCATCCTCTTTGAATGGATGGATCCGCTGCCGTTTTTTATGGCTGTACCGATGGTGCTCCGCGCGCTTGAGGGATGCCCCGCAACAACAGAAGCGGTATGTGCGTTGTGCGACTGCAACAATGGCTGCGTGGTGACAATCGATGGCACTGCATGTTCCGCGGAAACGGCGAGAGAGCTGCGTGAAAAACTTACCGCGTGGGCGCTCCAAATGCGCGAACAGTGGCGACTGGCTGATGATACGTCACGCAATGTTACGTTTAATCGGAAGAATTGGAATTTGCTAAAACGCTTTATCTGGGGGTAAAAACATGTGGTCCTGGAAAAAAGCGATAATCGTCAGCAAGCTCCTCATCCTCCTGCCCCTTTTAGCGCTCGGCCTCAGGACTTACTATCTTTATGAAACAGTGCAAAACATGCCCACGTACCGCGA
>JAHBAR020000013.1 GCA_018500015.2 Candidatus Kerfeldbacteria bacterium
ATACAACACTGTGTGCGTCAAGCGGCGATCCAAAATCTTTCATATATATTGAATTGCGCTCCACATACGAAATAAATGTTCCTGGACCTGCACCAATGTACGGATGTTCGCGCCACATATCAAGAGCAATTTCACCAAGCATAATACGATTCACGTTTGAACTCTTGATCTCGGCTTGCTGGATAAAAATAAACATGTATATGATGAGTGGAGATGCGGCCAACACAATAGAAATAAGGAGCGGCAACATGCGTCGGGCCATGTGCGCGTAAGAAATGCGCCACAAGACTATGCTCTCAAGAATACATGCAAGCCACGCCGTGCGAGAAAAAGTGAGTAAACCGACTACAGTTAAGAAAATCATCACCAATAAAAACAACCGACGACTCAAACGATCGCGCGCTGTTGACCAGAGATACCATGCCAATGGTAGGGATGTCACCATAACATCAGCAATGAGATTGTGATTTGTTCCAAGAGGATAGTAGCCAAAAAGAGAAAAAGGAATAGCTCGACGCTGAAGCAACGAAGGTGTGTCTACAAAAAAAAGTCCCAAAAACCCATACACCGCCACAAGGAGTGATGTCACCATCATCAACATAATCGTTGTCCGTAATGCCTGTTCAGTGCGCACAATACTTGGCACACTGATAACGAAAACAATAAAGAAAAAGGCTAGCGGCCGCGCAATATATTTTATACTGTCAACAAAGACAAGGGCATCCTGAGCTGAAAGGAGGCCAACGCCTAAAAAAGTTAGCCACAATACCCACCCCGGCGGTACTGCAAACCTCTGTGCCTTGTTATATACAAAGTAATTAAGTGTTGTACGAATACCTAATGCAAGAACGCTGCACAATCCAAAAATATCAACGATCGGGACATTAAAACTACCGAATACAATCTCAGTATTCAAATATGGGTATGTCAACGCCATTCCGTAGATAGCAATCATGGGGTTCCATACAAAAAGAGATGTAAGCAGCACCACGCAGAGCCCAAATACAAAGGTGAGCGGGAAAGTAATTGTCATCAACACGACACTCACCGCCAATACGCAAGCGATGATGGCGGTGAGTTGAAAGGCACGAAATCGTGTTGAACGCGAAGGCATGCTGTCTTAATCCAGAAGATGAGTGGTATTAAACTGACTTTTTATAAACCACACTGCAACGGTGAGTGGATGACGACGAATAGCAGAGCGCGCCGTACAGATCATCCAGTACTGTTTTTCATTTGCCTCCACTTTTGCACGGGCAGCTTGCGCTTCTTCAGAGAACCACACATCTTCAAACGTCTGAGCTGTTTTTATATCACCCATCTTATGATAATGCACAACAGATGGGTATACATGACCATTTGGATCGAGGTAAAAAAAGTCAGTACCGGGACGTGATGAAAGAGGCTGATGTGTTGTTGTCGCAAAACGGTATAAACCATGTGCAAAGAATGCGCGCACCCAACGCTTTGGACTGAGGGATCTTAATTCACGACGAATGATGTGTAAAAATCCTTTTTTTAACAACACAGGGTCTGGGTGTTCGTAATTTTGCTTCGCACCAAAATAAAAGTCTGAGGATTGAGCAAATGCACAGGTAAACTCCACTCCTTTTGAACGCGCCAGCTCATACACCTTTGGTAAATGTTCAACGTTATCTGTGGTTACCGTAAACGCAAGACGAATATTTTTCACACCAACGCGCTTTAACATATCAACGGTTGCCATACATTTTTGAAAACCATTTGGAATACCGCGAATTTTGTCGTGCATTTCTTCCAACCCATCAATCGAAATACCAATGCGAATATCAGGAACGTATTTTAAAATTTCTGTGATGCGTTGTTCAATCAACTTTGTAGAAAATCCGTTGGAAGATATCACAATGCGCGCATGCGGAACGCGGCTTCGTACCGTTTTAACGATCTCTACAATTTGTTTGTGTAAAAATGGCTCTCCACCGGAGATATTCACATCTTTGAGTGTAGTTGGGATTTTTGCAAAATCACTGAGTTGCATCTGTTCATGCGGATCCATTTTCCAAATATCGCACATAACACAACGGGAATTGCAGTTGTAGGTAACGCCAATGACAGCATCGACCGGATAACGAATTGAATCTGTTATATTCATAGCACTTGCTCTTAAATTTTAACTGATAATACTAGCAAAATTACACAAAATGTCAAGATTTATTGAATGTATCCGAGTGGATCAACGGCCTGTAAAATACCGTTCACAACAGCGCGTACCTCAAAATGTAAATGCGCCCCTGTGGAATACGGCCCAGCACCAACGGTCCCCGGCAAGCCACCGCTGTAGCCAATGAGCTGGCCTTTGGAGACATACTGATCAGGAGAGAGTAAAATTTCATTCAGATGCAAATAGCCGGTCATGATATTTTGACCATGATCAATATAGACATACGCCAATGCCGAACTGTTTGGATCAAACTTCACACGCACAACATATCCGGAGGCGCTGGCATATACAGGCGACCTCATTGGCGTCGCAACATCAATGCCTGTGTGTGGGAATAATTTTGCGAACGGATACCCTGTACAATGAAAACCGCACGTAATAGAAGATTGGCCGCGCGTTACTAATGGCCATTGCAGTGAGACCGGAGCATTATCAATAATCGCCTGTTCTTCTTCGGTTAACTCGTCATTGGAAGAGTCCGAGTCTTCCAATCGAGCGAGTACGCTTTGACGAATCGCATCAATGCGTTGTGCGGAAGTACGCTCAAGTTGAGCCACCTCCGCTTCAATTTGCGCTTGTTGTCGTCGAATTTGCTCAACAAGTTCTTGGTATTTTTCTTCGCTATCAGCAACATCAGAAAGGAGTTGCGTTTTAAACTGCTGCTCCCCTTCCATCGACTCTTTTTGTGCTTGCAACGACTCTTTTTGAACAGACTCTTCTGCCTGCTTATCTTTTACCTCGCCCCGACGCTGCTCAAGAACTTCTTTAACATGCTTAATTTGTGTTAAAGATTTTTTTACATCACTTTGCACTTCGGCAGAATACGTAAGATCAGAAAAAAAGTTGGAAAAGGTGGTGTTTGAAAACGTCACCTCCAAAGCCGTTTTTTGTTTATTAATGTACATCTTGCGCAATAAATTCCCAAGGCGATCAGAGGAGTTGAGAATATCAGCCTCGGATTGTTGAATCTGTTTTTGCAACGCCTCTACTTCGAGTTGCAGCACTTGAAGTTCAAGGTTTTTCTTTTCAATCGATGTCGATGCCGCTTGAATCGAAGTGTTGAGTTGAGCGATTTGGTTGTTCAATGTATCCTGTTGAGCTTTTGCGTCAGCGAGATTTTGTTTGTAGATATCAAGTTGCTCGGAAAGCTCTTTTGCGCTTTGTGACTTCTCTTGAATTTCAACTTGTAAATCTTGTAGGCCATCATCTTTATTTTTTTCAGCCTCAATCAATTGTTCAAACTCTGTCGCGTTAATAGCCGCAAAAACAGGGGTTGCGCACAGCACACCTGCCGCAAAAAAGAGAGCGAGTCGTCGTAGGTGTGGGTATGTGATCATATATGTATGTTTTGGTATGCGTTATGTAGACGATTGAGTGTTTCTTGTTTGCCAATAATTTCAGCCAGTTCAAACGGCGGCGGCGACTTTGCTTGATGCGAAAGTGCATAGCGCATTGGCCAAAGCACATCGCCATTACCAAATCCTTGTTCGGCAATCCATGCACGCACACTTACCTCAAGCTCCTGTGCTCCGTAGCTCTCTTCCGGAAGCGTGGTCATAAAGTCAGTGAGCTTTTCTAAGATGTCGCGTGTCTGTTGGGGTGTAGATTTTTTCCACACGAGCTGCGCAACGTCGAGTTCAGGAACATGCATCATCTCTTTCCATATCTGTACAACTTCCCAAAATGTTTTTGAACGCTCGCACGCTAACTGCCATTGTCGCTTTTGTTGAGCCTGAGGTAGTTCGGATAACCACGAAAGATAATCGGCGTATGCATCTGAAAAATCATCCGATGCTGAATCAACAAGTTCACGCAACACAAACATTGCCTCATCAACAGAAAGCTTTTTCATGTAATGCTGATTCATCCATTGTAACTTCTCTACTTCAAACACCGGATTGCCTGTGTTGATCATTGACAAATCAAAGCGCTGGATGAGTTCGTCCATGGTAAAAAATTCCTCTGTAGTCTTTGGGTTCCATCCCAAGAAGGCAATACCGTTTACTATCGCTTGCGGCAAATACCCTTGGTCGCGAAATGCAAAAAGAGATGTTTCACCATCACGCTTACTCATTTTTCCACCTTTTTTAGATAAAAACACGGTAAGGTGCACAAAAATTGGCGCGGTCCACCCAAACATTTGGTACAGCAAAACATGCTTTGGTGTTGAAGGCAGCCACTCTTGACCACGAATGACATGTGAAATATTCATCAAGTGATCATCAACAACGTTTGCGAGATGATATGTTGGCATTGAGTCAGCCTTCATCAGCACCTGATCATCGACATCTGCGAGGTGAAAAATAATATCGCCGCGCAGTAAATCAGCAACAATAAGGTCGCCGGACAATGGCACTGCAAGACGTATGACATGCTTTTCGCCTGCCTCTAATCGCTGAGCAACTTCATCAGCCGAAAGTGAGCGACATGTGCGATCATAGCGTGGGGGTTCTTTTCGTGCTTGCTGATCTTGGCGCATTTGTTCAAGTCGCTCTGAGGTACAAAAACAGTAATATGCATTTCCTTTTTCAATAAGCTCTTGTGCATATTTTGCGTAGATCTCTGTACGCTCGCTTTGAATATACGGGCCATATGGACCAACACTCTCTTTAGTGTCGGGGTGTGCCAACCCTTCTTCCCAATCTATACCAAGCCACTTCAAACCATAATACAAACTGTGCCAACTTTCTGGTTTTTCGCGCGTTTTGTCGGTGTCCTCAATACGAAGAATAAACTGTCCATTATTTTTTTTTGCCCAAAGATAGGCAAACAATGCTGTGCGTGCACCACCAATATGGAGATTACCTGTTGGTGACGGTGCGTAACGTGTGCGGACAACAGAATTCATAGTATATACTATACCATAAAATGCGCTTCGCTACCATTCCCTTTCACGTTTGCATCGCGCGGGCCCTGTCGGCTGCGCTCCCCGCTGTACTCGAAAGCTTCAGTCCCCGCCCTGCCGCCACCCGCTTCTTAATATGTGAAAGGGGTCATTGCTCCACTTTGAGAGTTTGTCCGACCATACAGAGTGACGTACTTTTTAGAGTTTTTCGTTATACTATGCTGAAGGCCTTCAATACTCTTCTATGACCCCTCAGGACATTACCCTCCTCTTCCACGATCTCTTTGAACCCATCTATCGATATGTATATTTTCGAATAGGGCACAAACAAGATAGCGAGGCTCTCGTCTCTCTTATCTTTGAAAAGGTGATTGCCAAACAGGAATCATACAGCATTCAAGAACATGCATCCATACGCAGCTGGGTCTTTCGCATCGCTCATAACACCATTGTTGATCACTACAGAACACGCAAAACCACAGACGCAATAGATGATATCGAAATCTCTACCGAGCACTCACTCGAAAAAGAACTGGATATTACTATTGAAACTGAACGTGTACGCATCTTCATCAACAGGCTTCCAGAGCGGCAACGCGAGATTCTTCTCCTGCGCTATCATGCACAACTCAACTACGCCGAAATTGGCTCATTGCTCGATATTGAACCTAAAAGTGCGTCGTCTCTACTCTCTAAAGCGCTCACGCAAGTCAGAGACGACTACAATGCTCAATTGCCACATCTATGAAAAAGACTACTCAAGACATTGAACGCATCATCACTTCAGGGCGTGTACCAGAACACGGTCAATTTGGCGCGGACTTACTTCGTTATCTTGTAACACGCGCAGAATCTGCGCCACAACCACAATCTATGTTTCAAAAATTCTTTTCACCGTGGCTCATTGCTCCACTGAGCGTCGGCCTCGCTATTGCCGGATTTGTATTTCTGCAAAATAACTCTACTCCAGGTGCTCAGGACTCCACACCCACGTACTCTTTTTCAAAAGCTGCATTTGCTGCATCACTTGAATCTGCATTCGGCCTGCCAACTAACTCGGACACATTCCAGTATCGTCGCATTGCGTTCTATAATGCGGCCTCTCCTAAAAATTCAGCAATCTCGGAATTCTGGCAGCATAAAAATAACTATCGCTTAGATCAATACGCAACCTCTCTATATGCATCAGAGATGAATTCTGCGGAAGAATTAAAATTGTGCGTTGGACTTGTGGTGTTTAAAGAGCCAACAGAAAAATATACACCCGTAAGGAGCACAAACTGCGATGAAGATTTATCTGCGAATGGATTTTTTTATCCTAATGAACACGATACAACTGCTACACTAGAAATCGACTCTAGTGATCCGCTCATGTTTAACGTTATTCTCACTACTTCAAAACCCATCTCTGAAACAGACGTATGGCTCTCTCAAATCGTAGGGTCGTACGAAAACTTCCATGCCGAGCCTTTGAACGCCTTTGATAAAGGAAGGGTTACTTTAAATATTAAAACAAACGAAGTGTATACCCATATTCTGCGCTTCCTTGATCTTTCTCAGAGCCCAATCTACAACTATCCGAGCCCTATGATCTGGTATGCTCAACTTGTACACAACAACACATACTCAGATATATTTGAAATCAATGTAACAACAAAAACATTACGCGCTGCTAACGATGTTGATGATGTACACATTGTTAACTTTACTGAGCACATTTTTAAAAAAGCCAAAACCTTATTTGAAACGACTTCGTTAACCTCAGATCCAGCGATAATAGAAGACACTCTCTACAATGATGCACCTGCTGTAGAGCTTACATTTACTAGTGAGAATGGTGAAGTTTTTCAATTTACACAAATTCTCTCAGACAAAAGCATTGTCGAAGCACGGGTATTCAATAACATAGGAGACCTACTTTGGCAGATGACTGTAGAAGAGAGTGTAATTCTACTCAACCAAGACCCTGCCCTCTTTTTTACTCAAGAGTATTGGGAAGCTCATGTAAAAAACTTTACTGGCATAGAAGGTATATACACTAACGACGCGACTATGGTTAAACAATGGCTTGAAGATACAAATAGAAAATTATCTGATGTTCAAAAGTGAATTAATAAAAATAAGAGCTGCTTTAATAGCCGTTCTTATTTTTATATACCACTGAAAAAAGGTACATACACGGAAACACAACAACCGCTCGAAAAATGCGTAGAATTCGACTAGGCTGAACGATAAGTCGCCATAGCCACTCCATGCCTATTTTTTGAAAAAATTTTGGTGCGCGCGGTTTTGCTCCGGTCCAGTAATCAAACGTTCCGCCAACACAAAGAATAATGCTGTGTGGCGTGAGTGTACTGCCCCGCTCAATGACCCAGCGCTCTTGGTGGGGAAAACCAAGGCCAACAAGTACGATGTGAGGATCAAATTGCTGCAACGGCTCGTCATAGGCGCTCTCCGGTAAAAACACGCGAACTGTTGCGGAAGAAAAACGCTGATGCGCTATTTGAGTAACCTCCTCCGGCGTCGATAAACCATCCGCGCGCACGATGAAGGCCACTTTTAACTTTTGCGCGCAGGCGACGCGCATCAACATTTCTGCGCACTCAACCCCAGAAACACGGTGTGAAAAATTTCCAAGCAGTTGTAACCCAAAACCGTCTACTATCTTAGTCATATGCGCCTGAACAATGCGTGCATACTGAGGATCTTTTTTCACCTCAAGCATAATCTCCGGATTCAAAGTCGCTATCGTCAAGAGATGGCGCCGTTGCAGCATTGCCTCCGCCCCTTCTTGAAGAGTCAACAAAGATATGTCATCAATAGGTACACCAAAAACCGCTTTGTGTTGACTCTCATTCATACCAATAGCATAATCAAATATATACATATGCACAAATACACTATCCCTTGTATCGCCACCGCTTGCATCTTTGCTTTTGTATTAGGTGCTGAAACAACTTCTGCATTCACGTTTACAAAAAATCTCATCATCACTGACAAAGAGATGACCGATTCAGATTGGATGGGTAAAAAAGCAATCCAAAATTTTTTGGAACAACAAGGCTCAATCCTCGCCACGACAACCGCAACAGACACTGACGGAAAAAATAAATCTGTTGCTGAAATTATCAAACGAGTCGCTGATGACTATGTGCTGAACCCGATGTTATTTTTAGTACTTGCTCAAAAAGAAAGTGGCGCTATTGTAGAGAGCGGCACAATGACGGAAACTATCAGCGAACGTCTTCTTGGATTTGGTGTGTGCGATAGCTGCACATACGCGGATGCTCAGCAATACGCTGGCATCACCTCTCAACTTGAGAGTGCGGGGTACGCATTTCGTAACACCTACTTTGCTCGGATAGATGCATACGGACAAATGAATGGTTGGGGTCCGGGTATTACAAAACCCACATCTGATGGTATAGAAGTTACACCGGAAAATAAAGCTACAGCAGCTCTGTATATTTACAACCCATGGGTGGGCGCGTACGGCGGCGGCGACTCTCGATGGGGCGCAAACTCTCTCTTTCAAAAATTGTGGCAAGAGTGGAACCCGGCAACACGCTATCCAAATGGCACACTCATCCAAGTTGATAACGACGTGTACTTGATTCAAGAAGGGAGAAAACGGTTGTTTACTTCTCGTGGAGCGTTGCTTGCAAACTATGATCCAAACAAAATTGTCGTCGCTTCGGAATTTATTGCCAACAAATATAAGGACGGTGCGGCGATCGCCTATCCAAACTATGCTCTGCTTCAAGTTCCAAGTGGCGGGGTGTATATGTACGTCAACGGTACAAAACGACCGATTGCCTCAAAACAAGTGCTCTACAATTTAGGCTTTTCTGTTGAAGAGGTCATTCCAATTACCGACAATGAAGCATCGGCAATGCCTCAGGGTACGGTTATTGATCAGGATCTTGTTGCGGTTGGGAGTGCGTTGATACAAAATAACGCTACAGGCGCGGTTGCTGCAGTCGATGAAAACGGCGTACGTCATGATATTTGGTCCAAAGATATTTTGCTCAATCAGTATCCATATCCAACATTCACAACAAAAACAAATAGTGAATTTAATGCCTACCCTGTTGGAGATCCTCTCGGTTTTAAAGATGGAACACTGGTGCGTGACACTGACACAAAAACTATCTATGTCATTGCAAATGGTAAAAAACGCCCATTTACAGGGAAAAAAGCATTTGCAAAGTACGGGTATTCATGGGAGAATGTGATTAAGGAGCCCTCTCGGATCCTCGCCGTTCACCCTACAGGGAAAACGATGCCAAAACCATAACACCCTCTGTTATGTCTCTGGTTTTTGCAGGCCATATTCCAAATGACCCGCATTTCGTTGCAGACATTGCAACACAACCGCTTCCCAAAGACCAATCTCCCATTGCGTCTGCTTTGTCGGAAATTGAAGGTGAATTGTATTTCATGAAACCTGAAACGGTCATTTTTTTAACTGAACATCAAGTCATCATCCCTGACATAGTCAATATGCAAGTGGTCCCTCAAGTGGAGCACGAATTATTCAAAGGTTCGGTGATCAAAACAGATGCGCTATTCACCTCTGAGCTTAAAGGCACAACTGAGGTTCAACAGCATACTATTCCCCTCACGATCATTGCCGAGCCCCGGATTGATGATGTTATTGCTGCGCCTATTGCGCTTATGATGCGCCACATCGCTTCCTCAGCAAAAATTGTAGTCCTTGCCCTCCCTTCAATGAGCGCACATGCACTGACCTCATTTGGTGATTTCTTAAAGCGTGAAATTATGCGCACAGAACGTCGCGTTGCACTTTTTTCTACAGGCAGACTGTGTGCGACTCATGAAAAAAATATCACCTCAGCACAAACGGTTTCGCGAATAATTACAAAGAGCATAGAAGAAAAAAACTACTCAAGCATTGCATCTATCCAACACTCGCTCGCGATAGAAAGCTTATGTGACAGCATTGCTCCATTAAGCGTGCTGTTTTCTTCTCTAAGTGATGTGAATATCTCTGCAGAAATTTTTGCTCAAGGTGAAGAACACGGGGCAACACACATGGTGATGAACTGTATCTTACAATAATGATTGCTGAAATTGTTCCACAGGCGCGCACACCGCGCACCATGACCGTATTTGATTATCACATTCCAGACGGTATGATGCTGCGCATTGGTGACTGTGTTCGCGTCCCCTTTCGAACATCACATGTTGTTGGGCTTGTATGGAATATTAAGGAGCACTCTGAATCAAAAAAACTACGGGCAGTGCACTCTCTCCTTCCTGTATCAGCATGGCACAGCAAGTCGCGCTGTGAATGGCTTGAATGGTTTGCGCGTTGGTATGCCATCTCACTTCCACATGCATTTAAAACTCTACAACATCCCTTTCCAAGGCGTGTGCAAGCCATTCAAAAGCACCAAAATGACACTCAACAACTCGCTCTTGATATTACAGCACATACACCTCCGCATCTGGTACAGGCACAACGCTACACAACTATTCTTCAGTGGTACAAAGAAACTCTCCGTCACAGCAAGGGCCACACATTGATACTGTGCGGCGAGCATGCTGAAGCTCAGCTCGTAAGTGCATATATAGGCAAAAAAGCTGAATACCTCATTCACGCAACACCAAAACAACTCACCGATCTTGAGATCACTCTTACTCAGACAACACATGGGCGAATTATTGTTGGTACAAAACAGTTGGTACACATGAATCCTAATCTTTTTTCAACAATTATTCTTGATAAAGAAGAGAACTCTTCGCACAAACAACGAGATCTCAATCCTCGTTTTCATGTACGACGAGCGCTGTTGCAAGCTGCGCTCTTTGCTCGCACACACAACGAATACTTTCCTCGACTCGTATTCACAAGCATCGCGCCAAGTATTGAGAGCGCCTATGCTATTGAGAAAAAACAGATGACAAGTGAAACGCTTCATGAAGCAGATGCTAAAGAACCAAACGTTCAAGTGATATCAATGGAAGAAGAGAAGTACAGCGGCAACTATTCATGGTTTGCGGCAGAAGTACAAAAACGTATTCAACACTCCAAAAAAACTCTCGTATTTCTTAATCGTACTGGAGAGTATAGTTACAATGTGTGCCAAGAATGCTCAGCTATTGTAGAGCCACAATCTCTCAGCTGCTCACACTGTCATAACAATCGTTTCAAAATGGTTCGCAAGGGTATTACACAACTTGAAAAAGAAGCACGGCAAATATTTGTTGATAAAAAAATTGCGCGCATTGATAGAACAACAGACAATACACAGATACAAGTGGCGCTCTCCACAGCGGATATTATTTTTGCTACAGAAAAAATTCTTCATGTAACAACACTCAGTATCTTTGAGTACTGCGTGATTCTTTCGGTTGATCATGTACTTTCCTACCCGCACTACAGCGCGCATGAACGCACATACCAACTCCTCCGTACTTTTTTTTCTTCTGGCGTGCGGTGTGATCTTCAAACACACTCACCACATCACTCTGTCATTACATACGCAGCAAGTAACGATTATGCACATTTTGCGCAAGAGGAATTACGTATACGCAACATGCTGAACGCTCCACCATACGGCTATCGCGCGCGTATCATCAACACAAAAACCAAAGTTGCTCGCGTTGTCACAGAGCCACCTCGCGATCTTCGAATCGAAGAAGTGCTTGACCCTGAGTATTGACGCAAGGCTCAAAAGCATGCTCTAATTGAGCTATTATGCCCAAAAAACTGCTTATTCACACTGTTGATAAAAACATTGAGGTGCGTACTCAATGCGCTGAAATCCAGCATCCTGAAACCTCCGTACGCACTCCTGAGATGCAGGAATTTTTTGACCAACTTATTGAAGCTATGATTCGATATAACGGCATTGGCATTGCTGCACCGCAAGTTGGGCATTGCGTGCGTATATGTGTTATTCATAAAGAATATACAGAAACTCCAGATCACCTTATCTTGATAAATCCACGCATCGTCTCTCTCTCCGAGCGAACGTTTCGGCTTGAACAAGGGTGCTTATCAGTGCCTGGTACATACGGACCCGTTGTGCGTCCAGCAAAAATCCGCGTAAAAGCATATACGCGCAATGGCACACCAATAGACATCAAAGCAAAAGGAATGTACGCCCAAGTACTCCAGCACGAAATCGATCATCTCGACGGCATATTGTTCATCGATAAAGCAGAGTACGTTGACTCAAAAGCATGAACACTCGCTCTACACGCGTTATTTTTTTTGGCACCCCTGACTTTGCAGTATCCTCTCTTGAAGCGCTCTATGCGTCTGGATACGATATAGCTGCGGTTGTTACACAACCTGACAAGCCGGTTGGGCGCAAGCAAGTACTCACACCTTCTGCAGTAAAAATATGCGCACAATCTCATCACACACCTGTTATACAGCCTCAAACACTCAAAAAAGAGAAGGCATCTGGTGCTACATTTTTAGAGCAGTTCAAAAATCTCAAGGTAGACATCGCAATTGTTGTTGCGTATGGAAAAATTATTCCTGAGTATTACTTATCAGTGCCAACATATGGTTTTATCAATGTTCACGGTTCAATCCTCCCCGAATTTCGTGGGCCATCCCCAATTCATGCAGCAATTCTTCAAGGCCTCACACATACAGGCGTAACCATCATGCAACTTGATGCCGGCATGGACACAGGGGCAATCCTTACAACACGCATCGTGGATATTGCAGCGCGCAGTACCACCGCAGAGCTGCACGACGTATTAAAAATAACCGGGGCACAGGCATTGGTTGACACACTGCCAAGATATATCGACGGTGATATTCAACCAATACCGCAAGACGAAAAGCGAGCCACGTATTGCCACATCATCACAAAAGAAGATGGCCATATTTCACTGAGTGACGATGCTAGGGTAAATGATAGAAAAATTCGTGCATATACGCCGTGGCCCGGAGCATATTGTATAGTCGAAAAGAAGCGCGTAAAAATTCTTTCTGCTCGCGTTGAAGAAAATCATCTTGTCATCGAGCGCGTGCAGCCAGAAGGCAAAAAACCAATGATGTATGATGAATATCTCAAAGGCAATACACCACTCTGTTAACTTCACTTGTTGATTTTTTTAGCAGTATCAAAACCAAGATACTTACCGAGCATCAAACGTGTTTGTGCTTCTGTCGCCGGAATAGAGCCAAAAATAATCAATGCTACCGGTAATAGCAACCACTGTAGCACCATGAGCAACACCTTTTTCCAACGCGTTCCGGGAATTTCTGTAGGCAATAAATATACGTTTAACACGGCAGATATAAAAATACCAACCATTGAAATCTTCATAAGAGTTCCGAGAATATCCGGGGTATACTGAGCAATAGTAGATGCCTTATCAGCGTCACTCAATGTGAGCAGAGGCAAAAAACCAAATAGGGTAATTAAAATAGGAACAGTAGCCCACGAATACATTCCTTCAGCAAGATTAAATACTAAGTACCATTTTTTCTTTGGTAATTCAGATTTCCAAAAATGCCAAATCATAAATGGAAAATGTTCACTTCCCCACGCCCAACGACGCTGTTGTTTGTACAAATTTTTTGCAGTGCTCCATAAATCTCCAGCATGAGCAGTGTTCATAGAGACAGGAATATACATTGGTGTTACTTCATATTCACCATTGTAGTGAATAAAGCACTGCAAAAAAATACGAGAATCCTCCGTAACAATATCATTTTGCCAAAAACCAACATCAACAAGTGCACGGAAACTCATGCTATGAGAAGAGAATGTCCAAATAGGCTTTGGACGAGCCAACTCTGCCATCAACCAAAATGTAGTTGAATTTGCAACAACACGAGTAAACGATGGAGATTCCCAGACGTTATTGTTATACAAAGCCAGTGGCTGATAACTGGAACGGGTAGGATGTGGGTGAGATAAATAGGTTGCGGTGAGGCAGGCAAAATACTGAGGGTGCGCAATGGTATCGGAATCAAAAGCAGAAACAATCACATTCTCATACACTATATTCTGGGAATCGATATATTTCTGAGCCTCACGCCCCGCGTAATGTAAATTTGCACCTTTTGAAGCCATCTCGCCCGGAAGATCTTTTGGATGTACAGTAATCAACAGTGCGTCAAAATATTTTTCGTATTCATTTTTGAGCAACTCCGCTTTTTGCAAAAAAGTTTCCTGCTGACGCTCTTCTCCCGCAAGCACAACAATAAACGAAGATTGTGGATATGTAGAACGAATTAATCCGTCTAAGGAAGCTCGCAAAATATCTATATCTTCATCAACTGTTGGCAAAAAAATGACATGGTACATTTTTCTCCAATCATGATGAGCTTCCACACGCGACATCCAGTCAACATCTTTATCACGTAAATACTGTCTCCACGAAAAAGAGAGATAGATCACAAAGTACAATACACGCAATGCCCAATACAGATCAAAAAGGATGGCAAAAAAAATTACCCACAGCGGCGCAACAAAAGACAAAATAATACTTGTAATAAATGTAGTCCAGATCAAGAGACCAGGAATCATTTCAAGAAGGCGATATTTTCGATAGTTCGAAAGCCACATAGGGGTAAAAACTGGAGCGGAGTGTAGGTTATTTTACCCGTTTGTGCAAGCGATGAGCCCAAACCACACATACTGAAGCAGCGCACAATAGCAGCAAAAAGATAAGGAATGTTAGCATAGAAAGGCTATTACTGTATGCTATAAGTGTTTGGTCAATTAATCGCAAAAGGCCTTGGGGAACATCATGTAAAATATCGAGTATACGCCCGTGCACAAAAAAACGCAGCCCTATGGTCACTATAAGCCATGGAAGTGAAGCAATAGCACAACACAAAGCAAACCAATGGAGAACAGATGGTGAGCCTGAAGAGATATGCCACAATGCGCCGCCACCCATAACACACAAAAGAACAAGAATAAGCCCGGGAATAATAAGCGCAATACGACCACTCCATAATTGGACGACATCTATCTTTTCTTGGACTTCCGCTAATGCATCAATCTCCTCATCGCTCAATGGATCAGCATATTGCTTCATACCAAGAGGATCATACGGAGTTGGCGCAGTCTTTTTCGCATTTCCAGCAACTACGTGCAGCACTTGTATGGTGTCTGGAAGCGTATCCGTAATTGCGTGTGGATCCATGGCTGCAAATTCAGCACCTACAGAAGACATCTCTGTTGTGCGCTTCAGCTCTTCAAACTGCGCAACAAACCGCTGTTTTGGATCCTCTAAAGAGATAAAAAATACCCCATCACTCAATTGAGCTCCTGAATGTGTGAGCCGTGCTGTTTGTTGAATAAATACAGTGAGGTGTGCATCAACCCACGTAGGAGTAAACAGAGACGATGCAAATGTTTGTAACTCACCCACATTCAAAAAGTCTATCTGCTGTTCTTTCAACATCTGAGAGGTAATGAACTGTTCTGCGAGTGTAGGTGCAAGTTGCTCGGGAACATGAGCCGTGTGAATGGCTGTAATGAGTCGAGAAGGAGAGAGTAATTGTTGAACAAGAATAAGGACAAGAATAGTCGTTGAAAGGAGCAGTGCAATACAGCAGAATATAAGGGAGCCGATCGATCGAAAGATACGCATATTAATTATATGAAGAAGTAATATGTGGCGGAACAATTTCTACCCAACTCTGTCCTCGTGTAAGCGGAATAGGCTTTCCTTCAAGATCAAAAAACTCTGTGCGCGATAGTCGATCTTTCTTCACCCATGTACCGATATACACTCGCCCATCATGAAAAATTTCTACAGCACCGTTTCCAGTCACCGGCCAGTTTATTCTCCCCTTCCCAGAAATGGCCGCACCTTCTGCAACATGCTGAATAATAATATTTTTTGGAGCAATCTGCGCATCTGTTATGGCATCCATATGAGCTACATGTGCATTTTGACGGAGGTAGGTGTTTGAAGCTTCATCATAAGAATAATCAACATCATACCCATATCCAAACGGAATATCTATGTGTGTTGCTACAGGTTGAGTTGCGGATTCTTTTTGGACAGGTGTCAAAGCATCAGTAAAGGTCCACTGCGTGTATATTGGTGCTCCTTCATCATACCAATGGTGATTACGCACAGCGTTCACTAAATTATCCATAGATGTAAAAAAATTGTGCGGGGCATATCGACTGCGTTCACGCCAAAAATATTTAGGCTCAATGAGTCCGTCAACATGTCTTAGGTGCATCGTATATAAAGCCTTTAAAGCGGTATCACTTCCTCCAGCATGGAAGTACGCGCAATTATACTCTGAAACAAATTCAAGGTACGTGTCCCGAGCAGAGCGCACAGGCCCAATCATATCAATACGATTCCCCCCCGGAAACACCGCCATAAAGCGTGTAATGCCACCTTCAACAATGATCTCATACACTACAGAGGCTTCTGATAAGCCATATTGCGGACGAACCTGTGTTGAAAAAAGATTCTCGATCATCACACAAATAGGGGTTGCATTGCTTGCATCCGCCGGAACAACAACACCGTCAAGTGCGCGAGGCAGTTCGGTTGGCACAACACTTTCCTCTTTTTTCTCTTTCTTTTTCTTCTGCACAGCCTGATTCGTATTTTCATCGGTATTCACCACATCTTCTTCGATGACATCCTGAGCATGTACATGCTCTTTCCACGCCTTTACTGCAGTTGCTGAAAGAATCACAACAATCGCGCATAGGCATAACGCAAAAAAGAGGTGATGATCCTTCAACCAACTAACACGAAGAAATTGTACGCGAAAAAATCTATGTGTATTTTGTTTTTTCATTCCTCCTCCAGTATATCACGTTTTTTAGGAGTTGGTATTTGAAGGTGTTGCTGCCGTAGGCTGAGTATAGATAACCGTGCGTTCAGTTGGCACAACCTCTATCCAAATATTCCCCGGTATAAATTGTATTTCTTCGCCGGTTTCATCATAAAATATTGTGCGTGCGCTCTCAGCTTCTTTTTTCCATGTAGCCGTATGTGGTTCACCATTATAAAAAACTACTGCATTACCTGAACCGGTAGTTGTATGTGATAAACGACCCGTGGAATCAATCGTAGAGACTCTGACATACTGCACAACAACATTTTTGACATGAATCTGCTCACCAGTGAGCGTATCGGTGTGTGGGATACCACCATTATTGCGTAGGTAACTATTCGTCTCAGAGGTGTAAGTATAATCCACTTGATATCCGGATGTTGAAAATGGGATGGAAATTGTTCGCGCATCAGTAGGACGTTGGTCTTTGGCTAAACCTGACTGTTGAAATTTCCATGGTGTAAATGTGCCACGCGCATCTGCAAGAGTGTAGTCTCGTAAGAGGTAACCAATAAGTTCAGTACTTGTAAATAATCCATGTTCGCGCGATTGAGCATGTGGGTCACGGAAGAAATACACTGTCGCACCTGAGACTTGGTTTACATCGGTCATCACATCTTGTGCTGACAATTTTTGCAACGCTTGAGGGCTTCCGCCGGCATGAAGATACACACCTTGGTATTCCTCTGCCCAGTCAACATAATATGGACGAGCAGAACGGACAGGCCCAACACGTTCTAAGCCACGAGTATCGGCAAACACTGCGAGAAAACGGGTAATACCACCTTCTGCAAGCGCTTCATAGACTACGCTCGCCTCTTGCAAACCCGATTGAGGGCGCACGCCACCAAAGTTCGCATTTTCGATCATAACTGCGATAGGCAAAAAATTCTCTTCTCCGCGCTCTACAGAAACACCGTCAAGTGTGCGCTGCACTTTTTTTGGAAGCTCCTCAGCGTTTATACTCTGGTTTGCGTTGTCGTTGGTCACAACGTTTGAGGTGTTAGGATTCATCATCATAACTGCGAGCACAATAATCAACCCACATACAACAATAGCGGCAACTAAAATTACCGCTATTTTTTTCTTACGTTGACCGTTGACAGTTTCAGGTGATGTAGCCTCTGTAGAGGATGTTTCTTCTGAGATGTTGTCTTCGGTCATACGTTGTGTTGTTTATTTTTTATCTTTATCGTCAGCGGCCTTTTCTTTTTCCTTCTCTTCTTTCTTCACGTCAGCTTCAGCGACCACTTTTGTCACATCTTCAACCACGGCTTGATTGAGAGATGAGAGCTCTTCTTCAGATCGAGGTTCAGATACGCCGGCGATCACATCATCAAGGTTACGTTCTGTTGTGACACCCTTTGGAAGCACAATGTCTTTGACGCGAATATAATCTGCAAATGTTTTAAGAGCGGAGATGTCGACAACCAACGCATGTGGAAGATCGGCTGGTAAGCAAGTAATTTCAAGGCTTGAAATATTCTTTACCAAAATACCGGCAAGATCTTTGACTGCTGGAGATACACCTTCGAAGTGAATTTCAACTTCAGTCGTAATTTTCTCGTTCATGTTTACTTGGTAAAAATCAACGTGACTATAACGGTTGGTCAGTGGATCGCGTTGAAAATCATGAACCAATACATTGATCGGAGCTTCAGAGTCAACAGAAAGTTGAATCAATGAACTTTCACCAGCCTTACTGAATAGCTGATCAAACGGATTGTACTGCACAGTTAGTGTACGAGGGGCGATGCCTTTACCATACACAACAGCAGGGATAAGCGATTGCTCACGAAGAGCGATACTTGCTCGACGACCTGAATCGCCAGTTCTGAGGGATGCCGAGAGCTTGAGAGCGTCTGTCATAAAGAAAACTATCTATAAACTGATAAATACTGAGTTGAATTGCGCTCTGAAAGTAGCTCGTGTAATGAAAGCACGTCGTTTGAAGAGAGTGCCTCGCCTTCTTTGAGAAGTCGGAGAAGCTCTGGGTGTGTGAGCTCTGTACGAAGCATCAATGTCGTTTGCGCATCAGAAGAAGCGTGAACGATCATATATGCATGTAAACACTGAGCACAACGAGCGTGACTGACAACAAACTGAGGTGTTTGCTCTACCTGAGCAATTGCCTGTTCGGAAACAGATGTTTTACACGATGGGCAAATAAGCTCTGGCATACAAAAACGGCTCTCTTTTAAAGCGAAATGAGTATAAAATATTACGGGCCTGTAGTCAAGGTCGGATATCCGTTCCATGAAAGGTTTTGCCAGCGAGCGCTTTTGGTAGTTCGCTAAGATACTTTCCGTGGAGGAATTTAACAGAAATACCTGCTTTTTGAGCGATGCCTGCGGCAATCGGATCAAAAGGAGTGTTCATCCCTGGGCTCCAACGAGTACCAACCACCTTACGGAGCTCTGTCCATGTCATGTGCTCAAATTTCTGAGCGCTGAGATTGGTGCGAGGATCAGCGCTATACACATATTCAACATTTGAAAGATTCACAACAACCGCAATATTATTTTCAACCGCGAGTCGAACTGCGTCATAGTCTGTTGAACGACCCGGCTTCCAACCAGCACCAACATAGACCGATTTTCTCCATGAAAGTTTGATTCGTGGATCGGTGATAATTTTTCCATCAGTCATGTCACCCAGTGCTTTAGAAAGAAGTGTCGCGTTCAAAATTGAAGACTGTATGCCGACCCAATCTTTTGCTTCGTCAGAAATTGAAGAAAATGCTGAGAGGGCGTGTTGGTAATTTCTTGCAGTACGTCCACCGCCACAAAATACAACAATATTGTGGGTGCGTGACAGTGCTGTAATCTCAACAATAAAACGCTGAATAAATGCTGTATCAATCGCATCTGGAATCATGAGCGATCCTCCAAGAGAAATAATTGCGCGCTGTTTAGTTTTCATTGAGGTATGTTTCAATTGCATTAAGGTGTTCTTGATACGTCGTGGAAAAAATAGTTTTTCCATCGTTCGTTGTCAAGAAAAAATAATAATCAGTATACGTTGGATGCAACACAGCATCAATCAATTCAATGCTTGGGTTACAAATTGGGCCAGCAGGAAAACCTATGTGCGTATAGGTATTGTACAACGAATTGGTACTATCTGAATCAATCTTTCGCGCATACTCAACAGTTGCATCTGATTGCCATGGGTAGCCATCCGCATACCGCTGCAAAAAAAGACCAGCCACAATTGCGCGATCGTCAGGATTCGACACCTCTTTTTCTACAACACTTGCAAGCGTTAAAATTTGATAAAATGAAAGTGACGATTTTTCGATCTCTGCTAAACGCTCTTCCGTAAGATGATTCTCGAAATTTTCAAAGAGTGTTGCAACAATAGTCTCTGCTGTTGCATCAGATTTGAAAAAATAGGTATCAGGATACAGGTAACCTGTCAGATCGGTCGCACTTGGCTTTCCCTCTAAAGTAACATCAAGCTCGCTTTCACGTTCAGCGCGTAGTGCTGTCGCCCACCCCTCTACCCCATCAGATGGTAGTCCTTGTTTTTGGAGTGTTGCAAATACTTGTTGAGAGTCCATGCCTTCAATAATTGTCACACGCACATCACCAAAATGCACACCAAAGCTTCCGGTGATTGTATTCACAATGCTTACCATGTTTGCGCGTTGATCAATGTGGTATTCCCCTGCCTTAATTTGCGTTGCGCGCCCAGATACTCTCATGTACCAGATAAATACGCTCGATGAAGAAATGAATTTTTGCTCTTTCAATTGCGTTGCAAGCTGCTTGGTTGACGTGCCTGTCGAGATACGAATATCAGCACCATCGGTTGAACGCGGTGTTGGAACATACAAGCAAAAAAGTACGATGGCAGTAGCGACAATGACAAGCCCAAGAAGAAAAAGTATGATGCCGACAATCCATTTTTTCATATCCGGTCTATTATGCCTCGCTTCACTAAATGTGGCAATGCAAGATGCACTGCGGAGATGACCCAGATGATATTCAACTCACCTACATAGACATTTTTTACAAGCTGACTCACTGACACAAGCTCGTGCTCAATCTCTTCACGCGCGTCGTTTAACTGCACACCTGTTGGCGTGCACTCAAGAGCAAGGAAAACGTGATCGTAGTTATTTGCGCTCGTCGGTGAAACAATGAGCTTGCCGAGCGAGATCCACTCTTTGGCGCGATAGCCCGTTTCTTCTTCAAGCTCACGCTGAGCTGCATGCAATGGATCTTCGTTTGTGTCGATCATTCCGGCTGGAAATTCGCGACACACTTTTCCTATACCATGTTTGTATTGTGTATTTACAATTGCGCGATTGTCTTCAGTAAGTGCAAAAATACACACTGCATCAGGACGCTGTGCGACATAGTAGTCATCAATCACCGACGCATCTGGAAGCTGGCACGTATCTTGTCGAATTGAAAACCACGGCGTTGTAAAAACCACTTTCGATGACAAGCGCTTCCACGGAGTGACACTCATAGCAAATGCTCGAGTCCTTTTTCTTTAAGCAGGTCGACCATCTCTTTCACTGCTTGCGAATCATATTTGTTGCATACAAGCAATGCATCAGGAGTGTCAACAATAATGAGATGATCTAAACCAATTGTTGCGATCACTTTTTTTGGATCAGCAGAATACACAAGCGTGTTGTGCGACTTGATCGACATATGCGTCGCGCCAATTGATGCATCGTCCATTTCGGTTTCAGCAAGCTCGTCTTTGAGGCGCGCCCAGTCGCCAATGTCGCTCCATCCAATGTCTGCGCTGAGAGCCGCGATGTGTGGAGTTTTTTCGATGATCGCGTAGTCGACAGCGATTTTTTCCATCTGCGGATACACGCATTCGATAACCTCTTTTTCTTTTGTGGTGCCGAGCGCTTTCGCAATTTCCTGCAGTTGCGCGTACATTTCAGGCATGTGCGTTTTATAGAGCTCAAGGATCGTGGATACTTTCCACACAAACATATTTGCGTTCCACAAATAGCCGCCAGCGCGCACAAATTGTTTTGCATGTTGAAGATCTGGCTTCTCGCGGAACTGTTTTACCGAGAGAACATCATGGCCATCGATGCTTTCGATTTTTTTGCCACATTGAATATATCCGTAGCCAGTATCAGGTTGTGTTGGTTGAATACCAATTGGGACAATATACTCTGGATGCGCTTGAACAAATTTTTCTGCAACTCGTAACACCGCACGAAATTCTTCATCGCGTTTTACACTGTGATCTGAACCTAAACTTGCAACAACCGCATCAGGATGTTCGTGCGCAATCAAAATACTTTCTAAGCCAATTGCTGCCGCGGTGTCTTTGCGAGCCGGTTCAACAATGATATGCGCTTGAGGTACTTCTGGAAGCTGTGTTTGTACATGAGCGACAGAATGAACGTTTGTCGAAACAAACACTTCGTCAACGGAAACCAATGAAGCAACGCGGTCATACGACTCTTGCAACATCGTACGAGTGCTTGTAAGGGCATGAAACTGTTTTGGACGCGCTTCACGACTCACTGGCCACAAACGCGACCCCACTCCGCCAGCACGTAATACGATCACCATAATAGACAGATAAATAATTCCGCCTAAAAGCGTACCATAGACGATAAAGCATTTCAACGCTATACTAGCCATAATTATGAACGAAACGCTTCATTCTTGGATGCCATTATGGATCCCTATTATTGTAGTCGTAGTCACGCAGCTCATTAAAATCATCATTGAAATTCCGCAAAACGGTTTTCAGTGGAGAAACATGAATAGCTATGGCGGAATGCCTTCGACTCACACTGCACTGTGCGTCTCAATGACCACAATGATCGGCCTCACTGCTGGCTGGTCTTCTCCACTGTTTGCTTTGGCTAGCGTTGTATCGATCATCACTATTCGTGACGCTGTCGGCATTCGTTGGGAGCTTGGGTATCACGGACAAATTCTCAATCATCTCATCCATCTCCTCCCTGCTGAAAAACGAAAAACATTTCCACAGCATTTGATAGAGCGCCTTGGCCACACTCCACTCGAAGCATTTGCTGGAGGAGTTGTTGGAGCGATCCTCACGATAATTATCTACGCTCTAGTCAATTAATTTACTCAACTCCCGTCAAAGGATTCACGGCTGCGGAGTTAAGCGTTTTCCCACGCTCGAGAATTTCACCTTCATCAGCAACAACTGCTGACAAAAACCGTTCTTTCACTTCGCGCTGTGGAGAGACATCAAGCACTGTTGCTTTTCCTTCGTTATCAAACCCAACAACCATGGCGATAAAACCGTTTTTGAAAAAGAGGATGTCGCCAATTTGATCGCGTCCATCAGCATATTGTTGCAAACGTCCTTGATGCTCAAGCCACGTATGAATATTTTCGATTGTGCGATCAAAGTTATTGCTTTCAACAGATGTCACATACTCTGCAGAGTTGTGTGCATAGTCAGCACTCATTTCAGCCCGCAACGACACACCAGCGCTGTCGAGCAAAATGCGTGGCGCATCGATCATTGTGATGAATCCTAAACGTGCAGGAATTTGGAGCAACCCTCCGTTTGTACGATCATACCACACACCTGCGAGCGTTTCTGAAAACTGTGCGATCTCAAACGGATTGCTCTCCCCATCATTGTCACTATCATTGTCATCAATGTTTAGAGTACCATCATTGTCCATATCACGATCTTGAATATTCACAACACCATCATTGTCCAAATCATCATAATACATATGTGGCGGCAAATGTGCGACATGAGCATTACTCAAAGAGACAAGCAACACTCCAAGCGCATATGTACATAAAAGCGTTGTAACCAGTGGAATGCGGATTAACCAACGTTCAACATGAGTGCGAATGAGTGTATAGAAAAACGCTGCAATGATTGTTCCTTCGATAATAAAGTTTAACGCGAGCAAGTTTGACCTCACACCATCAGACACAACATCACCCAAACCGTAAAATGTCTGGGTAAAGGGGTGTAGATACTGCACTTGAGCAAAAATCCCGTCAGTGAGCAGGTGTGAGAGTGTTCCAATATAAAAAATAACACTTGCAGAAAGTAACATCGGTTTTTTTATGCGCCATGCGAAGAGTGCGAGAACGCCACAAACGACAATATAAAAAATTGGCGTGTGCGTGAACAGCGCACGATGCGATTCAGACGCGTTGAACAGGTAGTAGTAGAACAAATCAACGTCAGGAAAAATTCCTGCGATGAATCCGAGCACAAGAAGCCAGTTGTATTGTTTTTGGGTGTACTCTGTTTTGCGCCACACTTTTTCTGTTGCGAGTGCGAGAAGGTAGCCGAGTGGCCCGTGAGCGAAGATCATAGATTTTGGAGCAGCTCAGGGCTCACAGTCATCCAGTCATCCTCTTCTTCGTTCCATACAAAAATATTGAGCGAGTGCATGACGTTTGAGACGGGCTCATCTTCGTCGCGTTCAGATTCGTGCACGCGTTTGCCATATGCGCCGCCGGTACGCTGTTGCGCGTCACGTGGACGCGTGACGTATTCGAGGCGCAATGTGCCAATAGGACCTTCGCACTCAAGCACTTCCATTGTACCGACCATATCTTCGTTATCCTCGACTCCCTGATATTCCACAGGAAATTTTTTGACGATCATCTCTTTTATTTCTTCCCAGCGTTCTGGCGACATAACAAAACATTAATGCAAAACAATACAAGAATACCACAGCGCTCCTGAAGTGCAAACACTACATAAATGTATTTTTCTACTGTAGACCTCTAGTGTCTAGCGCCATTATCATGCGCAACTTTTGCCAAGGGCTTACCCGTTTCAATGGCATGAGTCGTCGCTCTAATAAATCGAGCTTTATCTTGCATATCTTTTATAGACGTTGCACCTGTGACAGCAAAACTCGCGCACATTCCATTCAGCCAACCACGAAGTACGTCAGCCAAAGGCCCGCGAGCAGGTACTTTGGTAGGCACTCCTTCAACAGCCACCTTTCCATCCATGCCGCGACCCGTCGCTTGTGTCGAAGCTTGACCCCAATGATCAAACCATTTCTCTTCTTTCGTTGCTCCTGTTTCTCTATCAACAACCTCTTTAACATGCGGCTGTAATCCACATTCGTCTGTTCCAGCAAGACGTGTCCCTATCATCACTACGTCAGCGCCAGCGCCAATGAGCTTACCTACATCGCCAGTATTTTTGATCCCACCATCAGCAATAACCATAGGCACTCTTCCAACTTTTTGTCGCAATATTTTTGCATTTTTTCCATCCTTTAACATACCAGCAACAAGCGCTGTTGCGGTCCACTGAGAAGAGCCGTGCCCTGTGGTTTCATAGGTAGTGCACACAGCCCCCGGACCAATACCTACCTTAATAGCATCGGCACCAGCAAGCGCAAATTGCCAAGCCTCTTTTGGACTGACTGTGTTTCCGGCACAAATCCAGACATCCGGATGGCGTTCTTTAGTGTGTCTTATAACATCCATTACTTGCGCCGTTGACATTTTGAGCGTATCAATCACCAACATCTTAGCCCCTTCTGCAACAACCGCATCAACCCACTCAACATTTACCGGCACAGCAACAAAAGGCTCAACACCATTTTCTTTGCACTGTCTGTATGCTGCTATTTGACGTTGAAGGCTCAATTCATTTTTTTGTTCCTCAGTTTTTGAGAAATCTTCTGGTTTCAACCACATACGGTGTAACAATGGCATACCGCCAGCTCGTTGCATTGCTATTGTAAATTCAGCACCCCCAATACTTGCCATTGCCGCGTTCATGATTGGCATGCCAAATGTATGATCCTCATTTCCAGCACGTACTGTAACCTTTGTATTGTACGCCTCTGGACGACGTGTTGTTAACTCAACTGGAGAGGATTGATCAACCATACTCACATCGGCCATATCCAAACCTGTTGGGTACTCAGCCAAAGCCAAGTCTGAACCAGACATGCCATATTGACGCTTAAAGCCCTCAAGCACCGCACCTCTTCGAGAAGCTTCAACGCGTAAAAGGATTTGACTTAACACGCTTGTACCAGTATCAACAGCCCTTCTCCCAATTTCTTCTACAAGAGTAGAGAGCCCCGGCAAAGTTTCGATACGTTCTTGTACTCTTCTAGTAACACGAGAAAAGCCTTCTCTAAAAGCCATAAATAGTATAGTAATGTAAAAATGATCGTTGAAACTCTACAAACAAAAATATAAAAAGTCAAACTCACTAAGGAAGAATCACTCCCATCTCTTTTAACGCCTCACTATGCGTAAAAGAGATGGGTCTGCAGATCACCGTGCCGCACCACGCGACAGTCTATGAAATAGACATACGACCGGAAGGCGGTGTCTATTGAAAGACAACACCTTATGCACAGGCATAGCGGCAAAGAGCCGCCATACAGCCGCAGCTGTGTGCATGCTCTGCCTCAGGGGCAGAAAATTCCGGTGGTGGTGTGGGCAGGGTCTGCGGTGTCGCTACTTTCTTCGATCCATCTACAACGTTCGCGAACTCGTTGTTTTAAAAAAAGAGAAAAATGAGTTCACAGAAAGAAGAAGAATGGAGAGAAAGTAGTAACGTAGGAAAAAAGGAAAAAGTATGGACGCGCATGAGATCAAACAATGACAAATTTTGAGTCGTGTGTAGCGCCTTTTTTCTTCTTTTTTTCCGTTGTAGAAACTCTGTGCCCTCCTACCCGAGGGCTGGTTCTTTTTGTGGGGTATACCCCATTTCCGCGGCGCAATGTCACGCCGTCAGTAGTGAGAGAAAGTGCATATCTTAGAGAAGGGACATTCTTCTCTAAAACACGGGAGCACCTTAGCAATCAATCCCCAAAAAATCAACCCCTCACGGGATTGAATCCAAAGAGATCTAATCCTTTTGGATTAAATCTAAATTAGTGCTATAATTTATCTAGACACCATTCTCTCTGCTCGGGAGAATATTTTTTATGCCAAAAAAATTGGTTGTTCGTGAATTTGAAGAAAATGGTTTCTATCACATTTTCAATCGTGGGAATAATAAACAAAAAATTTTTCGTGATTCAAGAGACTTTGATTATTTTCTTGGATTACTACAGGAATACACCACCCCACCAAAAAATAACGAACATATTAACTTTTACGGTACTATAGAAACTGTGTGTTATTGCCTTATGTCTAATCATTTTCATTTGATTGTGCACCAATTACCCGAGAAAGCGATTTCTCAGTTTATGCATGTGATTTCTATTAAATATACCAAGTATTTTAACAAAAAATATACTCATCTGGGTCATGTGTTTCAAGGTGCTTTCCTAGCACGACGCATCAAAAATTACGGCGATCTTCTTAACACGTCAAAGTATGTGCATAAAAATGCTGAGGATATTTGCAATGATATTCTCAAATACCAATACTCAAGTGCTGCGGTCTACATTGGTAAAAGGAAAAAACCTGAATGGTTGCACACTAAAGATGTTTTTGATGTTCTGCGTGGTGGATTTGGTGTTCAAAAAAATAAACTATTTTCTTCATATAAAAAATACTTGCTACTAAATTAAACCCCCACCTTTTGGGATTAAGTCTTATTAGACTAAGTCTCTTTGGATTAAGTCCATTTTGAGAGTAAATAAAAATACCTTTAGTCTTAAAGAAAGCAAAAGGTATTTTTAAGCTACTTTTGAATGCCGTCGCGGAGGTCAGCGATGGCTTGCTTCAGGTCTGGAGCTTTCCAAAGGAAACTTGCGGCAGCAAGAATGTCAGCACCGGCATTGACGATATTGTTGCGGGTGTAGCTATTCACTCCCCCATCCACTTCAATCAACATATCCGGACGAATTTTTTTGATCTCTTTTACTTTTTCTAACACATCGCGCTGAAATTGTTGTCCAGAAAAACCTGGCTCAACACCCATCACTACAACAAGATCAAGATCGTTTAGATATTCTTTAATATCAAACGTTGAAGTTCCAGGATTAATCGCAATGCCCACTTGCTTGCCCAGTTTTCGAATATGAGAAATGGTGTGCGACACGTTATCAAGAGCTTCATAATGTACAATCATACGCGATACATTTGGTAGAGCCCAGGCATCGAGATGAAAAACAGGACGCTCAATCATGAGATGCACTTCCATCGTAACTGGCAAATCAGCAAGTCGAGAGGCATCTAAAAATGTGGTATTCGAAACAAACTGTCCATCCATAACATCGAGCTGAACAAAATCTGCAATACCTTTTAGTAAAGAAACTTTTTCACGAATGGCCTCCTCTGTTTTTTCTAAAATAGCTGGGACAACTTGGATCATACGGTAAAATGTGTTGATTCGTAATCGGATATTTTTTGCATGCGACGAGCATGATTTTCTTGGCCGTCGAACTCCGCGCTAAGAAACGCTGTAAGAATTTCGATCGACTGTTCCTCCGAAAGAATCCGCCCTGCGAGCACAAGGATGTTTGCATTGTCGTGTTCGCGACTTTGTGCACCCATGTATGGTGTCATCGCAAGAGCAGCGCGTGCTCCGCGCACTTTGTTTGCAGCAATGTCCATGCCAATGCCGGACCCGCAAAACAAAATGCCGAGCGCATCATGACCTTGCTCACGTTCGCGTACTACGCTTTCCGCAACAGGAAATGCGTAATCGCAAAAGTCTACTGACTCTGCTGAATGTGTGCCGAGATCGGTATACCGAATGCCCTGTTCATCTAAATATCGACGAACAGCCTCTTTGAGGGCATATCCAGCATGATCAGAGCCTAAATAGAGCATAGTGCAAAAATATCCTAGCATGCAAAATACATTTTGCGAAGAGTCTAAGTATTAATAATTTTTAAAATACTGAATAATCTGCTCAAAACCAGCAGAGGTTACTACACCGGCAACACGGTTCCCGTTAAAGAAGAAGGTTGGAGTGCCTGTAACGCCGAGGGCAAGCGCATCATTATAATCATCCTCTACCTCATCTGCATAAAAATTGTTGTCGAGACACGAATCGAATTGAGCGGTGTCGAGGTTGATTTGTCGAGCGAACGTCTTGAGCGTTTCTGTGGTGTTTGTTGAACCCGCTAAAAACAACTTATCATGATATTGCCAGAACTTACCCTGAGCGTGTGCGCAGTTTGCGGCCTCAGCAGCAAGTGCGGCACCGGGATGGAGATCAGTAATTGGAAAGTCACGATAGACAAAATACACATCCTTGCCGTATTTTGCCAACATATTTTTAATCTCAACGAACACTTTCCGACAAAATGGGCACTCAAAATCAGCAAACATCACAATCTGGACGGGCGCGGACTTATCGCCGATTGATGGGTCGTCAGCAAAATTCACCAGACGCGGATTGGCAACCGTAGTGATATTGGTGTTTGATGAAGCGTTGGTAATGTTCGATGTTTCATTTGAAGCAATTTGCGAAAAATCAATAGTCCCGGATTCAATGCCATTGTAATACTCTGTGGTTTTCAGAATAAACATCCATACACACCAAACAGCAACCAACACAGAGAGTAAAAGGAAAATTTTTCTATTGGTTGTTGATTTTTTTGGCGTGACCGGCTCTTGCACGTCTGCCATACAGACAGTTTAACGCTGACCGTTTAAATATTCAATGGCAGCAAGCGTTGCGGTAATACCCTGACCTGTGGCAATGCCAATTTGTTTGTAGGGAATTGCAGTCACATCACCTGCAGCAAAAAGTCCGGGTACAGTTGTTTGGCACTTTAATGTAACCTCGATTTCCTTAAAATTATTTTTTTTCACCTCTTCTGGAACAAGGTCGCTATTTGGAATCATTCCAATGTGGATAAATACTCCATCACATTCCACAACCCGTTCTTCTGTGGTTGTGGTATCAACATACACAACACGGCTGACCTTCATCTCACCTTCAATCCGTTTTGTCTCTGCGTTAAAGATCACGGTGATGTTTGGATGCGAAAGTACTTTATCGATAAGCACTTGTTCGCCACGAAACTCAGGATGAATATTAATAACTGTCGCGTGCGAAGCAAGCTCGGCAAGCATCAATGCCGATTCAAGTGCGCTGTTACCGCCGCCGATTGTTACTGTCCGTTTTTTGCGATACAAAGGGCCGTCGCATGTTGTGCAATAGGTCACGCCTTTGCCATATAATTCCTTTTCTCCAACAACATGTAAATGACGCGGATGCACTCCTGTGGTCACAATCACCGATTTCGCTTGGTACTCCACAGCCTCACCCGAACGCATGGCGTGTAGAGTAAACACACCATCATCCCCTTTTACAATCCGTTGCACACGCGTGTGCAAC
>JAHBAR020000006.1 GCA_018500015.2 Candidatus Kerfeldbacteria bacterium
GCATTTATGCGTTTGATTCTACAGGCGGACGCGTGTACCGTGGCAACTTAGATACAACAGAGGCAACGGTGGTTCTTGCGTCTGGCGCTCAATCCATTATCGCAGCTTCTCAAGCATCGGTAGGAACAGTGCTCACCGTGCTTTCTAACCAATCTCTTGGATTGTTTAAGCCGGTGTCAGAAGATGTTGAAGCAATCACTACTCAATTTCCTACCTCGAGTGTAACACTCACTGACGCAAGAATTTTTGCTAATAGACTCTACACACTTGATACTCAACATGGGCAAATCTATAGACATACAAAGAATGCAGAGCTGAGTTTTGCTACAGGCACTGAATGGATTACAGATAATACTGATGTACGCTCTGCGGCTTCATTTGCCATTGATGGTTCAATTTATGTACTGAACACCAACGGAGAAATCCTCAAATTCAATGCTGGCGAAAAAGAAAATTGGTCTGTAGTACAGATTGACCCTGCGCTTGCTTCGGGTGTAAAAATTGTAACAGACGAAAACACAACACACATCTATATACTTGATAGTGCCAACTCTCGTATCGTGGTGTTTGGAAAAGATGGTTCGCTTGTGAATCAATATCAATCAACGACATTTGCTCAAGCAAAAGACTTGCTTGTTGATGAGGTCAAAAAAATCATGTATGTCTTGAGTGAAAACTCGGTGTACACGGTAAATATAGAATAATTCCAATACTGAGTGCGTATGCCACCACAGATTATCGTTGGATATTATCTTTTGGGCGTAAATCTTTTAACATGCGTACTCTTTGGTGTTGATAAATATATGGCTGCAGCGCGTACATGGAGAATCTCTGAAAAAACTCTTTGGTTTTTTTCATGCATTGGTGGCTCAGCAGGAGCGTTTATAGGCATGCATCTTTTTCGACACAAAACAAAAAAACTTGAATTTCAATTTGTGATGCTCTGCATTGTGTGCGCACAGCTCTTTGTCGCATATCTTCTATACCAATATGTTTTCTGACGGTGTTGTCGCGATCAATAAACCTGTTGGGATGAGCTCTCATGATGTCGTGAATCGGGTGCGACGCATTACCGGTGAACGACGCGTTGGCCACGCCGGCACTCTTGACCCCTTAGCTTCCGGTGTATTGATTGTACTCATCGGAAAAAAAGCAACCACTCGACAAGCTGAATTCATGGCTGGCGACAAAGAGTATGAAGCAGAGATCACCTTTGGCAGCACAAGCGCAACAGACGACGCACAGGGTCCATTCACGCAAGTTGCCACACTCGAAGCGCTGCGCGATGTAAAAGAAGAAGATGTGCGCGCGATACTTCCACACTTTGTCGGAACGATCACGCAAATTCCACCGGCGTTTTCGGCGATTAAGATCGCCGGCAAAGCAGCGTACAAACGGGCGCGTGAAGGAAGTTTGACGCAAGAGATGCTCGCTCCACGCACTGTTGAAGTGTTTGCAATTGATTTTGTTTCGTGGGTTCCGGCGATTGCACCCTTTCCGCCGACGTGCAGAATTCGCATCCATTGCAACAAAGGTGTCTACATTCGCTCACTCGCTCGTGATATTGGCAATGAGATCAAAATCGGCGCATACATGTCGGCGCTGATGCGAACACGTGTTGGAGATTTTGATATAGAAAATGCATATAGTCTTGAGTCTTTTGAGGAAGAAATAAAAAGAGAACGCGGGCAGGCTGGCATCTCATCATCCAACCCACCTCGCGCGTTCTTTCAGTCGCACTCGCTCCACGCCCAACCCGATTCCATCTCGCACGACCAGAAAGTCATCCGCCACACCGATGCCGAGCAGTAGCATGCACTGTCGAGGAGATAGTCCTGCGCGACGTTCATGGAGATCGGTTCGAGGTCGATGTTGAGCTCCTCAGGCTCGCTACCCTCCTCGAGGCTCAGACGCTTGTACGCCATGAGCGGCTCAAAGCTGTAATCGTAGCCGGCAAGAAGCCAGTAGCTCTCAGGCTCTTCGGCCGAGAGCTGGTACCCGCCCGTCGACTCGTTGATGTCTTGATCGACCAGATTGAAATCATCGTCCACCAAGAAGAGATGTACGCCGTTCTGCCGCACCTGATTGTATTCCACCACCCCCGCTACAGCGACCATCGAGATCTCGATCGACTCCGACACAAAGTCGTCATCGTCGAAATACCGAGGATCCTGAGGGTAATGGAAATTCTCGCAGGCAAGCAGCATGTTGAACAAAAGCATGACGCGTTCTCCGCGGTGCTTCAGAAGCTGGAGCGCTCCTGACCTGACACATGGTGTGTCAGAGAGATGGTGTCGAGGGTGTATCGAGTGACCGCATTTCTCTGAGAGGGTGGTGCGGGGTGATCTGAGAAGATTACTGCACTTTAAAATACTTTCCTTTTCCAGTCATGAGTTGAGCAATAAGATCAGGGCTCACTGTAGTCGCGTTATTTTTCAACACACCTTTCTCACCAAGAGGATATACTGCTGAAGGTGATGGATCGTTGAATGGATTGATGTAATACAACTCTCCTGCATGTTCAGTGCGCATAATCATAGAGCCGCCTAATTGTTCAAAAAGCTCTTGGCCATGGTTATAACGCTGGTGGCACTCATCATTCATGTCTGCCGACTCACACGTAGTCATGAGCGCAAGAAAATCCGATTCTGAAACACCAACAGCACCACCATTTTTTGCCACAGTCATGATGCGTTGTAGTTTTTTGCCACTTGGTAACATAATGCGATACCCATTTTTTACTAAGTACAGACGGGAGCCTGTCGTGTACAATCCATCGGGTATCCAGCGTTGTATCAACGGCAAATCATATGGCTGGTTCACAACATACATTTCTCCGGCATGCTCAACACGTAGAACAACCGAGCCTGCAAGTTGATCAATGAGTGTTCCGCATCTTGCTTCTGAATGGTAGTCACACGTTGCATTTTGCAACTCAGTAAACGTTTTTTCAGTAATGCCTATAGCATCTGCTGGAACAGTAACCGCCTGTGTTGCAGCATGGCTTAAAAAAGGGTTCATAAGCATGCCAAGGGTCATGACAGTCATGACAATAGGGGTGTGTGCTTTCATAAAATATATTTAATTTAATTAGAAAAATAAGTAGGAGGTGACAAGCAGACGTTCTCGCCTGCCACCTCCCCACCTTCACTCAAGCTACGGACAACCGCTCGTGCCAGTGCTCCCGATGGAGAGAAAGCTGGACGTGTTGAAGTTGTAGCTCGAGAGGTCACCGTCACAGAGGCTGTCGCTGCTGGATGGCCAACGCGAGATCGGCAGGCTGCTGCCCGAGGTGAGCGAGCTTCCGGACATCACGCCTCGGTACACCACGTAGTGAACGTGTGCGCCGGTGGCCCAGCCCGTGCTGCCCATGTAGCCGATGTTCCTGCCCTTGCCGATCCACTGCCCCACGGAGACGAGCGGAGTGTCGCGCAGATGCGCCGCGCGGTAGTAGTAGCGCTGGCCGCTCCCTGCATCACCACACTCGGCCACGACCTGGTTGCCGTAGCTCGTGCTGGTCGACACGCTGGTGACCCAGCAGCTTGCCGCTGACTCGAGCAGATGACCTTCGTTGCCCGGATCCCAGTCCGTGGCATAGGCATCGTTGCCGGTGTGGTACCCGCAGCCGTAGCCACAGGTCATCCACACATTGCTGCTGCTCTCGAAGGGAAGACGCCAGCCCCACGGGAAGCTGTCGTACGCGTTGGGAGTGGAGCTGTAGGCGACATCGCTGCCGATGTTGTTCTGGGTGATGAAGTCGAGGATGTTCTGCCACGGATCACCACGAAACTGCAGCAACTTCCCGCTCTCGTAGTCGATGAAGGTGATGTGGAAGATGTCGTTCGGGTACTCCTCGATGAAGCCCCAGTCCATCTGAACTTCTTCACCGACCACCACGGACGGCATCAACTCCTTGTAGACGAGCAGATGAGCGTTGACTCCGTTCTCGAAGGCGATGTACGTCGCCTCCTCGAGCGTGATCGCGCCCTGCTTCTCGCTGGGCTCCACCTGTTCGACGGTGCTGCTGTTCTGGCTCTTGCTCGTGTCGTCGTTGAAGTTCTCCTGCTGCTGCGCACATCCGATGAGGAAGTGTACGAAGGTGAGCAGGAAAAGCGTAAAGATGCGCTTGATCGCGTGCATCTGTGCCTCTGTTGTGAAGGTGCGCTCGGGAAACCCGAGAGTCTGGTTTTCACCAGAGGAAGTGCAATGAGGGGGATTATCTCTCCTCTAATGGGGTGTAGACGTTTTTGAAAAATAAACGCCCCGCTTGAATGAAGTAGGACGTCGCTGTGTATATTCTAGCACTTCCCTTTTTTCGCACAAGAGGTTTTTATACGCAAGTTGTCCCCAGACGGCGCTGGATAGCCAAAATAATTCTCTCAATAGGCAAAAAAAGACTGCGCTTACTCGTAAGAGTTAACGCAGAGGCACCTCACTCACACACCGAGATCGTCCCAAACTCACCAAAGAGGTAGACGGAGGTGCTCGCCGTCGACATCCCAGTTGCTACCGTGTACTCAGCACTCTGGGTGGTGAGTGCAGAGCCCGAGCCGTTGAGGCTGATGTACAGATCCCCTGAGGTGTTGAGCCTCAGCAGGTCGGGGTAGTAGTCGGTGGAATCGAGCGGGTAGAAGAAGTAGATCCCATCCGTTCCGCCCACATCAGTGGCGAGCTTGGTCGCCGACCCGAAGGCGGAAGAAGAGCTCGAGTACTGCTCCATGTACACCGACACTGTGGAGTCATAAAGATCCACCCGTGCGAGGTCTTCGGGGCCATCGTCGTTGATGTCGACCGAGAAGAAGGCATCACCCGAGTAGCCGTAGCCTGTGGAGACTGTGGTGACACCACCTGTACTCGCCAGACGCTTCCACGTAAGGGCGCTGGAAAAGGTGTAGTCGTTCGTGCCGTCAGCTTCCCGACCGCAGAGCAACTCGCCCTTCCCGTTGTCCTTGTAGTCCCCGATCTGGAAGAGGTCCTGGTAGTTGCCAAAGGAAGAGCTCCAGATGACGCCATTGGTGGTGCCGCCGAAGCTGCTGCCCGTGCTCGTGTACGTCTTCCACTTCATCGTGTTGTCGGAGTTCCTCCAACCCATGATGAGATCCTGATCTCCATCGTTGTCCATGTCCTCGAGGAAGATGGAGTTCACTCCATATGTAGAGGACACAAAGACACCCGTCGTGGTCTTGGCCCACTGCGTGCGCGACCCGAAAGTTCCCGAGCCAGTGCTCAGATAGACGTAGACATAGGTGTAACTCCCGTTGTCGAGCACTTCCACGATGTCGTCGTCCGAGTCACCATCGATGTCACCCGCGACCCACGCCTTGTGGTTGGTCACGGCACCCACGTCATCGCCCATCAGGTCTTCCATCATGCTCAGCTCGATCGACGTTCCCGACCCATCGGTGTAGTATCCGTTGAAGTCGTAATTCGAGCTGTTCTGCGAGATGATGACGAGGTTGATGTCGTGGGAGGTGGGGGTGCACGGAGGCGGATCGTCTGTGGTGTTGTGGAGCCAGCCGATGAGAGTGTAGCTTGAGCTGCTCAAACCTGAGCAGGCTACCGAGTAGGTAGGTACACTACTAGTTCCACCTACAGTGACGTTGCAGGTCATGTAGGCACTGCTCGTGCTGCGGTTCTGGTCGACAACGCCGAAGGAGTTGGCTGTCGCGTCATAGACCGTGTTGACGATGCCGACGTGACCAACATTCGCGCTCGTTGAATCCCTCCAAACGATGATATCACCATACTCAGGAGCAACGGTGCCGTTGTTGGGACGCTGAGCGTACTCCGAATGCGTCGTAGGCATGTAGGAGTAGATGCTGGAGGCATACCCAGTACTCGGGTCAGTGATGCCGTGGACATCGAGAGCGCGATTGATGAACTCGACGCACTGGCAGGTACCGTCACCGTTCACGTAGGAGTGAACACCTTCGAACTCACCCGTATCTCCGTACGTTCCATCGCAAGCGACAGCGGTATTCATGAAACCGCACAGCATGCAGAAGAACGCAATCATGAAACGCCTAAGACGTTCCATCTTACACCTCTTTGTTGGAGTTGACATTCCTAGACTCAAAAGTATTTCTACTCGTGAGCTAGCTTCTCTCCTAAAATATTTCAGGAGAGCCTGCTAAATCACCAATATTAATGAATTACTGTGTCTAGTTCTGTGTCTGTATCAATACCTATCTCTGCCCATACATGCACATCGCATTGATTATACTCACGGTAAAAATCGTAATGAACAGGATCATCTTTTTTTTGAGATTTTATTGGTGATTGATCAACGGTATTTTGATCTACAGTGAACTGACAATGATCATTGTATACAACCACATTAGGCATATAGACAGACATTATGCCATGACCCGCATCATATTCCTCTGATATGCGCGATTTCGGGTAGCAAGCAACAACTGTATTTGCAATAGTTTCGACACACTTCCAATCTGGGTTGTACGCAAACTTCAAAGAACCATCTACGGATGCAAAAGGTAAAAAAGTATCTTCAGCTGCAGTATTCGTATTCTCATTCAGAACTACATTGGCGTTTGAGTTTACGTTGCTGTTCTCTGCTACGGTATTCGCGTTCGCAGAAGCATTAACGTTTGTATTAACGTTGGTCGCGGTCATTGTGCAGCCGGTGAAGATTGTTGCCAGAGCAATCAGTGGCGTTGCGAGTAAAAATTTTTCTTTCATAAGTGTTGTTTAAAAATAAAAACGTCCCAAAGAATCTGGCGGGACATCGAAACCATGGATATATTTTAGCACTGATATTTTTTCGCACAAGGGCGTTTTGTGCGCAACTTGTCCCCAGACGGCGCGGAACAGTCAAACTATGTCGCGGCGGCAGAACGTTTCACACGCGCTTTCATCTCTTCGGCTTTTGCGACTGCTTCTGGGTTGGCGACGATCGGGATCTCGAACTGGAATGTGGAGCCTTTCCCCTCGCCTTCTGACTCGGCCCAGATGCGTCCACCGTGTTCTTCGACAATTTTTTTCGCGATGAATAATCCTAAGCCGGAGCCGTTTGGCTCGACGCGCGCAATGCCAGAACCGCGAGTGAATTTGTTGAAGAGGTTTGGCGCTTCGTCTTTTGGAATGCCGACACCGGTGTCTTTGACGAACACGTGGACGGTTTTTGGCGTTGCGCTTGCCCACACTTTCACGGCACCCTCAGGAGAATATTTAATGGCATTGTCGATGAGGTTGAGAATGACATCTTTGATCTTGTCAGGGTCAACATCAACTTCAGGAAGCACAGAGGGTTCGTAGGTGAGCTGCACTTTTTTGAGGTCAGCCGTTGGTTTGAGCTCTTTATAAACGGCTTCGATACTTTCGTGGAACGGCACTTTGGAGTAGTTGAGGATGAAACGGCCAGCCTCAATGCGTGTTGCGTTGAGGAAGATGTTGACCATGCGGATGAGACGCTTTGTTGCTTCAAGAATATCTTTGAGCACCGGTTTTTGCTCAGGCTTTGGCTCGCCGTAATCGCCAGAGACGATCATTGAGAGGTAGCCCATAATGCCAGTGAGCGGTGTGCGCAACTGGTGAGATGCGATCGACATGAACTCTGATTTTGCGACATCGAGCTCTTTCAGTTTTTCGTTGGCGACTTTGAGATCTTCGTAGACGAGCGTTTTGTCGAATGCGATTGAGAGCACGTTGACCAAGCTTTCGATGGATTCGCGCTCGAATTCAGAGAGTGAATTATACGGACCGTTGAGCGAGAGCGTAAGCACACCAAGATGTCGTTGCTCGGTGAACAGAGGAAAGATGATCGTTGACTCGATGTGCGATGACTGTGCGAGTGCGTCAAACATCACTGCACGATCTTGTGCAGACCAGAGCGTGGAAAAATTTTTTTCTTCAAGATGTTGCTTGTCACGCAGCGCTGCGATGCACGGGTTTGCAAAGTCAGTGAGCACGATGTTGGAAAACGGAACTGCGAGCGACTTAATGGTTTCTTGCGTGCGTTCTGAGACGGCGAAGTCGAGAAGGCTCAACGAGAGCTGCTCTTCTTGCCCTACGATAAAAATGGTGGCAAGTTCGACGTTTAAACTTTCACGAATAGCATGGACAGAACGGTTCGCAAGATCTTTTGGTTCGAGCGCAGAAAGCGTGATGTCGTAGAGTTTACGGAGCAGCAAGAGCGTTTTGTTGCGGACAGCAAGTTCAAGATTTCGGGCGTAGAGCTGTTGGTTGACTGCGGTTAAATAATCCGTTGAGGAAGCGGCTTCGTTATTCTGCGTTTGATTCTGCTCAGCTTCCGACATTGAAAATATTATTTGAGTAATTCAGGAACCTGCTCCCCAGAAAGGTCAGCAATAAGATCTTTGACCGCGTCTTTGCAGACTTCCTGAGATGCGCGACCGAAGAGGCGGCTGTATTGTTTCACAAGACCGTTGAGCACGCCGACTTTGTCGCCCGTGATCGTGATCTCCTCTTTTTTTGTGTCGATGTTGAGGCCGGCGACTTTCTTCGCTTCGTCCCACGCTAACGGACCAATGATGAGCTCCTGCTCGCGTATGATCCTGACGGCCATTGCAATGTAGGAGTCCATATTAGTTTTGGTTATAATTTAAAAAGTCAGACGCTTGTTCTTCAAAATCAAAAGCAGTTATACCAAAACCCATAAAGAACAAGGCAAAAACGAATAATAAATTATTAGCATGTCCATCATAATACGTGCCTAATGTTGTAGTATAAGAGAATGAAAAATCAGAAAAAAACATTAAAATAAAGCCCAACAATATAAATAGGGAAGGTGCTTTAAATCTACCGCCTAAATATTTAAAGGATAAAACATATACTATTATAGCAATAGTTATAATTAAAATGTCTCCTATCGGATAAGCTAAATCAAAAAACATTTTTAAAAAATCTGTGTTGCTCGTTAAAGATCCAGCACGAGCAACAAAAACCAATAAATAGTATGACGTAATAATGGAAACTAAAGGAAGAAAAATTAAATAAAATTTACCTACTTTACTTCTCAAAGCGTATTTTACTCCTATTGCCTTCGATAAGTATAAAACACCCACCAACCACATTGGTACAGCAAATATATAACCTATATCAGCTAGAGAAGGATATGGGACATCGCTATTAAGAAAAAAATTATAGTACGACCATACCCAATTACCCAATGACCAAGATAAGAGTCCAATAGATAAAAAGATCAAAGACTTACCAATAATGCTCTTAAAGCCACCCCATTTTTTACTCGTATACAGGCCAAATAAACCACCAAATAATGGAATACAATTAATTCCTATGCCCCAAAATTTATTTATCTCCATCTCTCGGATACTTGACGAATACATACCCATCCAAAAAATTAACATGACAACAACATATCCAATTAAAAAGGAGTTTTTTGGATTTAATTTCATATTCGCTAATTTCCTTTATTTATATCTATTAATTGTAATATATATTTAGGAGTTTGCGCAAGGAAAATTTCCCAATCTTTTTTCGAATATGCTTTTTTCGGTAAATTAAATAAAGATGCCGCCTCAGATAGAACATTCAATAGCATGTCGATATGCTCGTCGGTATGAGTAGCGTTAACCGAAACTCTTAGACGTGCCATGTTAGGGGCGACAGCCGGAACGGTTACAGCAGAACATAAAACTCCTTTTTTGTATAAAAAATCTTCTAGCTGAAAGGCCACCTTTTCTTCATAAACCATAATAGGTATAATTTGAGAAAACCTAAGAGGAAATTCTAAACCAATACCTAGTAGACCTTTCAATAATCTATAAACGTTAGTCCATAATTTTTTTCTAAGCCCCGGCTCATTCTTTGCAATTGATATAGATTTTATCAAAGCACCTGCCTCACTAGCTGGTAGACTAGATGTAAAATAGTACGTAGAAGTATTGACCTTTAACATGTCAATAAGATCTTTTTTACCTGAAACAAATCCACCAATGGCTCCAAATGCTTTGCTTAAAGTGCCCATTAAAAAATCTATGTCTTTAGTTACACTGAAGTGTTCAGCTGCCCCTCTACCTTCTATTCCATAGATTCCACTAGCATGGGCATCATCAATCATAACCGCTGCATTATAGTGATTTGCCAAAGCAGTAATTTGGTCTAAAGGAGCCATATCCCC
>JAHBAR020000027.1 GCA_018500015.2 Candidatus Kerfeldbacteria bacterium
AGAAGCTGATTACAGCCCTTCTTCTCAACTCTTCTACTGCACTGAAAGATCCAAGACGCTCTCAGTAGTCTCTGTAGGTGATATGGGGAGCTATATGCCAATTTTTTGACCAGAGGTGGTGGACGATATCTCTATTCTATAGACATCAAAAAGAAAAGGCTAGTAAGGGCTGCCCCAAAAAGGGCTGCCCTTGAGTAAAAAACCTAAAAAAGTGTCGATTTCTAGTTAACATTAGCTAAAATTAAAAGGGCTGCCCTTTTAATTTATTCCATTCCACGCATTGGCTGAAAAGATTTGCGATGTTCGCGCGTAATGCCGTATTGATCCAATGCTTGTTTGTGCAGCTGTGTGCCGTAGCCTTTGTTCACATCAAAACCATACTCGGGATACTGCACTGCAATCTGCTGCATGCGTGCGTCACGGTCAACCTTTGCGATGATCGAAGCGCACGCGATGGAATAAATCGTTGCGTCGCCGTGCGGGACCGCGGTGTACTTATATGGAAAGGCTAAAAATTTAAATGCGTCGACAAGCACAAAGTCAGGTTGCACTTTTAGCCCTTGAATCGCGCGCACCATCACGAGCTCGTTTGCGGCCGTGATCCCCATCTCGTCGATCTCGCTGGCTTCAACGTACGCGACGCACCACGCAAGCGCCGTTTCTTTAATTTCTTTTGCGAGCGCTTCTCGTTTTTTTGGCGAGAGCGCTTTCGAATCTCGCGCGCCTTTCACAATCGGATGCAGTGGCATCACAACAGCGCCGGCAGCAATCGGCCCTGCCCACGTACCGCGCCCCACTTCGTCGACACCCGCAACAGCGCGATATCCAGACTCCATTAGTCGCTTTTCGTTTGCGTGTGTTGGCTTATTGAACATGCATGCATCATATAAGAAGAGTACAAAAAAAGAAATGGCTCATCTTGCGCCGTTGTGTTCACACAGAGAAAGATGCGCCGTCGTGGAACTCGCAAGGCGACCGAGGCGTACAGGGACGTACGTCGAGAGAGCCTGAGAGTGAACGACAAGTCCGGAGGGTCGCGAATTAAATTCGCGACAGCTTTCCTGTGTGGACGCAACCATTATTTATCGGTATGATCTAGGCATGAAAGCCCAAAGCAAAGCACGTATCACCATCACCTTGCGCAACGATCTTCTTCCACGCCTCGACAATTTCATCGACGGCGAAAATATCCGCAACCGCTCGCACGCCATTGAATTCATCCTCAACCAACAGCTTGGGGTTGGCATCGAACGCGCGGTTATTCTCGCTGGCGCTGATCACAACAACGTGGTGCACGCGCTTACACGCATCCGCAAACGCGCAACGATCGAGTACACATTTGAACTCCTCAAAAAATTTGGCATCCGCGATATTATTATCGTTATCGATCGGTATGGCGACGAACTCAGAAGTTTTGTGGGCGATGGTTCGCAATGGGGTGTTCATGCACAGTTTGCGCAAGACGGGGAATCAATCGGCACAGCACACGCATTGCTCGCAGTGAAATCGCAACTCAAGAGTTCGTTTATGGTGATCTACTCCGACACACTCGTAAACCTCAACCTTGGCGATATGGTTGAACATCACGAACAAAACAACTTAAACGCAACAGTCGCACTCACCTATCGCAGATCTCCAGAAGAACGCTACGGTGTTGCGCGCATGGAAGGCAATAAAGTGCTCGAGTACTCCGAGAAACCGGGCAAAGAAGGTAAGCACGGCTTGGTAAACGCCGGCGTCTACATTTTCGAACCAAACATTTTTGATTATATCAGCAACGATACACAGTCAATCGAAAAAGAAGTACTCCCTCAACTCGCCGAACAAAAGCAACTCACGGGTTACCCGTTTCAAGGCAAGTGGTTCGATATCGCTCGCGACAACGATCGCAAGGCTGCCGAAAACGAATGGCGCTAGCCTCAACGTATCAGATCACATACTCTCCCTGCCATTGCAGCTGACTGATCATCTGCACTTCTTCATCAGTAGGGGTATACGCCGTGCTCTCGTAATCACCTGGTGACTTACGGTATTTGTCATAGAGGCCTGCTTTACGATACCGCTCATTCACCGCATTCGCTATATAGTCTGGCGTAATCCCAAGCGCCCCGGCGTAAATACGTGCCCAATACTCAGTAAAAAATAATCGAAAATTTTTCCATCGCTCTCTGTCTTCGGTCGACACATCTTGAGCTGCAGCCAGGGTTGGCCGTTGCAACAGATCGTATGTGTTTGCTACTTCGATACAAAGTGCGCGCACATCTTGGACGCTCGCATCTTTTTCGCGCGGCAAGTACCATGCAATGCCCTCAAAGTACGGTCCATAATTTGGATCTTCCCAACGATTCAAGAGTGGGTACTCACGTGGTCGGTATCGTTTGAGCGTTGCATCAATGGCAAAGTAAAGCAGGTCGGCGACACTCGGGCCTTCATATCCGTCTTTACCTAAACACGTTTCAATAAACGCATGAAATGCTTCGTGAATAATACTGCTCCGGGTCAAGCCATGCTCACTCAGGTTTTCTGCAAACTTTTTCTCAATATATGAGATGAGCAGATGCCCGTCGCGCTCAAGAATCTGATCAGAAATATCTGCAAGAGAGCATGGTGTCTGAAGTGCCTGCTCATACCACTGTTCAACCTGTGCTTTTTTTTGGATATAACGAGAGTCTTTTCTGGCTTTGTCTCCAAGAACTCTTCGCAACTCGTGATACCGCTCTGCTTTTTGTTGATACTCCTCACTTGATCGCTCATTTTTTTCTTCTGCGCTCCGAAGCCATGCGCGTAATTCATCAAACTCTGCGTACTCGGGCAGATCTTTTTCTAACTTTGAATGCAAATCATACAACTCTCCTTCGCGAGCAAATCGCTCGAGACGCAGAGCCTCAGCCCATACTCCTTGCTCTATGCGCTCTCTTTTGGCTGCTTGGTTAGGCTCTTGGTTAAAAAAGAGCGCGCCGTTTTCGTGAAATGCGCCAACATCTATTCCAATAACCTCTGCAAACTCATCAACAATAAACACATTGAAGTGACCAGGCACTCGAGCGATCGCCCCTTCCGCAATAGCGCGTTGCATGTTTTCCTCTAATCTATCATCACCAGCCCATCGAGAGGGCTCATACGTGGGGATGTGCTGCACGTCAATTGGAGTGTGCGCTAAAAAAGGAAGTGCGCGAAGCTCTGATCGAATCTCCTGAGGAGAGAGTCGTGTTTTCGTTTCAACCGCTTTATCCACGATACGTCGCAGCTCACGACGCATGCGTTCAGGTGTTCGCTCTGCAGCCTCTCCAACTTCAGGGATGCCGCCCGCAAATACCGCAGCGGCGCTGCCGAGCGCTGTTTTGAGAAACTCCCTTCTGTCGATGCGTCTACCTTCCATAGAGGTTGTGTGCGTTAGATGCGTCCGCGTGATTTCATTGAAGCGACAATGCGGCCGGTTGCATGTATATACGCCCCTGTCCTCAAATCTGTTTTGTGTTGTTGCGCTTGCTGCCACACATCTTCTGTAGCACGTTCCATGATCGGCGTGAGTTTATTGAGCACCTCTTCCTCTGTCCAATAATAGTTTGCCAAATTTTGCACCCACTCAAAATACGAAGTGGTGACTCCACCTGCGTTGGCCAAAATGTCTGGCGCAAGTGTGATGTTATTTTGAAACAAAATTTTGTCGGCTTCAGGAAGTGTCGGGCCGTTGGCGAGCTCAACAACGAGTTTGGCGCGAATTGTTTTGGCAACCTCAGGAGTGATGACACCTTCGAGCGCTGCGGGAACTACGATGTCACAATCGAGCGCGAACAACTCTTCGTTGGACACAGCCTGCGCACAAGGGAAGCCCACAACGCTGCGTGTGGATTGTTTGTGTTTGGTGACTGCGTCAACATCCAAACCATCTGCGTTGTAAATGCCGCCTTTGGAATCTGAGAGCGCGACAACTTTCCATCCTTTTTTGAAACACATCTGAGCGTATGTTGCGCCAGCATTACCAAAGCCTTGCACTGCAACGCGTGGATTTTTCAAACCCAATTTTTTGCTCACCGCTTCAGTCACGACCATGCCGCCGAATGCTGTTGCGATGCCGCGACCTTGAGAGCCGCCGACATCGAGAGGTTTGCCGGTGATCACCGCTGGCGAGTAGACGCCAACTGCTTGTGAATACTCATCCATCATCCATGCCATGATTTGCGGAGTGGTGTACACGTCTGGTGCGGGGATGTCGGTGTGCGGACCGATGAATTTGCTCATTGCACGAGCCCAACCACGAGAGAGCTGTTCGAGTTCGCGCTCCGACAAACTTTTTGGATCCACAGTCATGCCACCTTTTGCGCCGCCATACGGAATGCCAACGGTTGCGCATTTAAACGTCATCCAAAATGCGAGCGCGCGCACTTCGTGAATATCAGTTTGCGGATGAAAACGGATACCGCCTTTAAAGGGACCACGTGAGTCATCGTATTGCACGCGATACCCTTCGAACACCTTGAGGCTGCCGTCGTCCATGCGCACAGGAATTGACACATGCAATTCGCGCATCGGTTTTTGAAGTCGCGCGAGTGCGTTGGTGTCGATGCCGATGTATCCTGCTGCGGTGTCGAGTTGCTGGAGTGCTGCTTCAAATGGATTTGCCATATGGATATGCCTTAAGTGCTAAATGAATTAAGTGGATAGCTCTTGTTAAACTTTCAATCTGTAGTACGCACGCGATACGAATTTCATTGCGCCCCTTTCCTGGGGTTGCATAAAAACCAGCGGCTGGCGCGACGAGAACGGTTTCATTGTTGTCCGCAAATTCTTCGATCGTCCACTTGCAAAAATCTTCTGCAGATTCCACAGGTAAACCAATGATCATGTAAAAAGCGCCTTCTGGCTTGTGTAGAGTAACACCGGGAATACTGCCAAGCAACTCGTACGCAGTGTCGAGGCGTGCGCGATATTCCGCGACAACCGATGGAAGCGTTTGTGCGAATCCATCGATCACTGGAATCAATGCGAGCTGCTCCACAGATGGCGATGCAAGGCGCGACATCGCGAGCTTCACTACGGCTTGCATCACATCCATGTTGCGCGACACCAACGTGCCGACGCGCGCACCACACAAGTTGAAGCGCTTCGAAGCGCTGTCGACAACAATCAAACGATCGGCGATGTCAGTGTGCGTCAAAAAAGTTTTTGGTAATCCTTCAAACACAAACTCACGGTACACTTCGTCAGCGATAATAAAAAGATCGTGCGCTTTAGCCATATCGGCAATCATCTGCAACTCATCTTCGCTCATCACGGTGCCTGTTGGATTAGAAGGATTGCACACAAGAATTGCGCGCGTGCGAGGAGTGATCGCCGCTTCCACCACTTCGCGCGACGGTAAATGAAAACCGTTTGCGATGTCGAGCGTGACTGGCACGAGTTTAGTTCCAGCAACTGTCGAGAAAGCGTTGTAGTTAGTATAGAAAGGCTCAAATACAATTACCTCGTCGCCAGAATCTGCAACAACGTTGAATGCAAACTGCAACGCTTCGGAGCCGCCGGTAGTAATTACGATTTCTTTTTCAGAAAGCTCAACACTCAGTGTTGCGTAGTAGCGTTGCCATGCGGCGATCGTTTCTTTTTTTCCTTGTGACTGCGAATATGCGATCGGATTTTCAGAAAGCGTTTTCAGTGTTTCAAAAAAACTATCGGGCGTTTTCAAATCTGGTTGCCCAATATTGAGATGAAAAACCCGAACGCCTTTTGTCTTCCTCTCCTCAGCAGCACCCGCGAGTTTGCGCAAAGGCGATGCTTGTAACTGACTCGCTCGTGTTGAAATCTGTAGCATATTCTATAGATAATTAAATGAAACTTACAACAAGATTGCTTCGTCGTGCCTTAAGGCACTTCTCGCAATGACAAACCTTCTTTATGTGCACTGTGCTTTATTCATGTCATTGCGAGGAACGTGAGTGACGAAGCAATCTCGGCTGTTCCTTCATGACCGCGCCCTACCCGTGTTTCCAATCGACGGCAACAGCGGGCTTGCCAATTTGCTTTTGAATATACGCGTACGCACTTAAGGCCGCTTTTGCTCCATCGCCCGCCGACACCACAACTTGCTTGTCGCGGAGTGGCGTGACATCCCCTGCTGCAAACAACCCTTCAGTCTTGGTGCGGTTTTCTGGGTCCACAATAATCGAACGCTTCTTGTCGAGCTCAACCAAATCACCTACCCACGATGAATCAATCTTATGTCCTTTTTCAACAAACACTCCTGCGCATTCCACTTCCCTCTTCTCGTGTGTGTTCACATCTTCGACCTCCACCTTGCGCACAACTGTATCACCCATAACTGCAGTGACCCTGCTTTCGAGCGCGAGTGTCACCAGAGGGCTTGCTTTCACTTGCTCAAACAAATTTGTGTATGCAGGATAATCTTTCTTTTCGTGCACGAGCGTGACTTTGGAATTGAGTTTTGCGAGAAGAAGAGCAGCGTCGAGCGCTTCGTATGTGCTGCCCACAACGACCGTTGTTTTATTTTTGTAGAGCGGCGCGTCGCATGTTGCGCAATACGTCACACCTTTGCCTTGAAATTCAATTTCACCAGGAACATCGAGGTTGCGCGGTGTAAGACCAAAAGCAAGAATCACAGCTCTGGCTGTCCGCGTTGCATTGTGCGTGGCAACAGTGAACACATTGTTTTCTTTTTTGAGCGATGTAACAGTTTCATAGGCAAACTCAGCGCCATACGATGCTGCGTGCGCTTGAAATTGCATCATCAAATCGATGCCAGATATTTTCTGCGTACCCGGATAATTTTCGATGCTCGGAGTGAGCGCTGCTTGGCCTCCAATCGACTTGGTGATGACAAGCGTTTTGAGCGCTCTGCGCGATGCATACAAAGCAGCGGTGAGACCCGCAGCCGCACCGCCGACAATGATGACGTCATATTGAGCGTCACTCATATGACTACATTACTTCGTTGAGTTTTTGTTGCAGCACGTTTTTGTCTTGCACACCAACCATCTGGTCAACCGGTCGACCGCCTTTGAAAATCATGAGCGTTGGGATGCTCATCACACCATATTGAGATGGCACATCTGGATTTTCGTCGATGTTCATTTTCACAATCTTCACTGCCTTGCCTTCGTTGTCTTTTGCGAGCTCTTCAACAATTGGGCCAAGCACGCGGCACGGACCACACCATGGAGCCCAGAAATCAACGAGTACGGGGGTACTGGATTTAAGTACATCTTGATCAAAACTTGCATCTGTGACTTCGACTGCCATATGTTTTGGTACATTAAAAGATAAAGGTACGCTCTAGTGTACTCTTTTTTTCGCAATGTTCAACCCACGCTTCGCAGCCTACCTGCTCATGGGTACAGATCTGCGCCTTCCTAGCCGGGTGCAGCCTTCCCTCTCAGGATTTTTAGTGATACTTCGTATCACACCAAGCTAAAAATCCTTCCGAGAGCCCCATGACAGGTAGGGCTGCTGCGCTATGAGAAAAACAACTGAGATGCACTCTACTGAAATGTCGCCAAAAACTCAGCTACGCGAGGCGCAAGTTCTGGGTATTTGATATGGGGCGCACGATTATCTGCACGGTAATCGTTCAAAATTGCCTCAAGACCTTCGGCCAAAATCTCCTGACTGAGCGCGTCTGATGGCTTGATGTGTGGGAGTTCAATAGGCGAAGCAAGCTGTATGGATAATCGGGCATGTGCCCGATGGATACGCTCTTGCGTCTCTTGTGCGCGAGCTGCCGCTTGATCTTGGTGCGATCCTACTACATCTTCTGTATCAGCGTCCTCGTCGGGATCGTCAATAATCTCAACAGTATATCGAGGCTTTTCCGATGGTGGTGTTTGCCGGCGCAGAGGAACTTGATGACGTTCAAGAGAACTGCCAGGTCGTATGGTCATATAGTATATACTATCATTTTTTACACACACTGTCAAACAGCTTTGCTAATATTAGCAATTTTTTATATGTATTTCGGTTTTATTTCGGGTATTGTATTTTTCTATTTCCTATCGTATACTGTGCTCACTTTGGGCCATTAGCTCACTTGGTAGAGCGCATCCATGGCATGGATGAGGCAACCGGTTCGAATCCGGTATGGTCCACTTGAGATGGTGCAGAGCATATGCCCTGCGGCATATGCGTCCGGCTCAAGGGGCGAGCCTTATCGACGCAGTCGATGGCGAGGCAGTACAGTAATGTTCCACATGGAACATGTGGAAAGCTGAACTATAACATTGACACCTATTTTTCATCCGTTTCAACCCTGTGGGAAACTCTGTGGACAGAATGTATAGCTTGCATACAATGCAACAAAACCTCAGCAAAGTGAGGTTTTTATGTTGTGAGTTGTTCACAGCTTTCCGACCATCTCTCTGACAACCACTGAAGTGTTCTGTGGCAAATTGTCTTTATCAAACCAACCTATATTGGTAAACTTTTCCGGCTCACCAATCTTTTCGTTACCCAAGTATGCAGTTGTTTTAAATTGTACGGTAACAAAGTGTGCATTCATTTCGGGAATCAGATGGGTGTAGTGACCGATAAGTTCTAAATTTTGAATCTGCAGCCCACACTCTTCGAATGTTTCGCGTCTAATCGCATCTTCAACCTTCTCGCCAAACTCGACTAAACCGCCAGGGATTCCCCACATGCGTTTATCATTCCCCGCTTTGTCAGAACGCAAGAGCATTAAAAACTTTCCTTCTTCGTTCATTATATACACTCCGCATGCAATAACAGGTAGTCGACTCCTGGTGTTAAGTTCTTTTCCATAGTTACAGTATATATGATTTGTTCTACGTAGAACAAATTAAGGAACTGCTTCGCGATTGCCTACGGCAATAACGCTCACCCCTTGAGTCGGACGCATATGCCGCAGGGCATATGCTCTACACCGTCTCAACGACTCAAATACCCGAAAGAAAACCGAATAGCTCATTACTCCACAACGCCTCCATCACCGCACGATAGTTTGCAGCAACGAGAGTATCCTCTATTTCAATAAGATAGCGATTACGTTCCTTGGTCACTATCATACATACAAAATCTCCCATCACCCATGTTGTTGCGGTGAATGGACTCTTTCCTTTCCAAAATTTCATGTGGCGTCGCGGATACTTTTTCTTTCGCATCGCTTCTTCAACAGGTGCGGCGTTTGTAAATAAATACAATTCAATATTTTTTGGGGATTGCTTCCAATACCAATCAATCCACTCTTGATAGGTTTCAACGAGCTTGTGATCTTGATAGCCCCAGTAGGCGGTTTTTGTTTTTTGCATCGACGCGTTCCATAGGGGTGTGCGCTCATACAAATGCGCTTCAATTTTTTCTGCAGGCACATACATCACTTTTGGTGTAAAACGCGCTTCGTTGCTTGCAACATCTTGCAGCTCTTCGACAATCCGTTGAGCGAGCTTGCGCTTCTTCACAAGCGCTCGTTCTTCTTGATCAATAAGCGTCAAAAAATCTACTGCTTTGCGTGCAACAAACGTTTTTTGGTGTCGTCCCAAATCTTCCACAAGCACTCCTTTGGAAACAAGCTCGGCACAAACACTGTAGACTGTTGGTCGCTGTAACTTTGTCATGCGCGCAAGCTCAGCAGGAGTCATCCGACCCGACTGCAGAAGCGCGAGATATACTTTAATTTCCTTATCAGATAATCCAAACTCTTTGAGAAGTTGCGTATTCATAAATTCACCATAGAAAAAAAGCGTACTGTTGTCAATACTCTTTCAACACATAAAATACCAGTATTTACAATATAATATATAGTATTTGTTTATACATTTTGACCACTTTTTATATCAAATGTATTCTAGCCACCTCATCCTTATACATTCTTTTTTATGCACAAAGTGTATCGCTATGTTCTTGGTCTGTGTGTTGTAGGAATTATTGTACTTAGCGTGAATGCACTGACACATCGCACTCAAAGCACAGAGGATCTGTCTGACACAATCATCAAATCAGGGACGTTGCGCGTCGGATACATGGTGTACCCGCCGTTGCTAATGAAAGATACAAGCACCGGAGCGCTCTCCGGAATTTCGTACGACATTCTTGAAGCTGCGGCAAAAAAACTGAGTCTCAAAACCGAGTGGGTGGAAGAGGTTGGTTGGGGAGCGGCAATCGAGGGTGTGAAAACAGGGCGCTACGATATCGTCGGCACGCAAATGTGGCGCAACTCAGCGCGCGCTCGTGAAGGTGCGTTTACAGATTCACCAATGGACAGCGTTGTGTACACCTATGTACGCCCAGGCGACACGCGCTTTGATGTGACGCTCGACATTCTCAATTCCGACCAATACACGATCAGCACGCTCGACGGAGAAATGTCAACGTTCATCGCGCAAGAAGATTTTCCGCACGCGCACACCGCATCACTTCCTCAGCTTTCATCATTTGCCGAAGTGTTGCTCAATGTCGTGAACAACAAAGCTGACGTCGCGTTTGTGGAGCCCTCTGTTGCAAAAGATTTTTTGACAACACATCCTGGCGCACTTGAACGCGTCTCAGATACACCTGTGCGTCAATTTGGAAACAGCTTTGTGTTTGCGCGCAGAGAGAACAGTATGGTCGCGATGTTTAACATTGCACTCGAAGAACTCAAAAATAACGGCACGATCAACACCATTCTCGAGAGCTACAATGCATCCGACGTGTACATCGTCCGCTAAGATTCTAAACAGACACACCTATGCTGCACATTTTGCTGCAGTATCACACCACACTGCTTCATGGATGCTTTGTGACACTCGAACTTCTCGGCATCATCATGTGCGTCGGCATTCCACTTGGCGTGCTCTGTGGCATTGCAGCAGGAATGCATCATGAGCTTTTGCGCGTGGTACGCAGCCTGCATTTTGTGAGCCAAGTGATTCCAGTGCTCGTTATTCTCTTTTGGTTTCACTATCCGCTGCAAGCATTGCTCCAAGTTAGTATCAATCCGTTTTGGACAAGCGTAGTGGCGCTCGGGGGAGTGAACGCGGTTAGTGTTGCCGCAATTGTGAGCAACGAACTTGCGCGCATTCCACGTGCGTACATTGAATCCGCACACACGCTTGGCCTAAAGCGCCTACACATCGCGCGATACATCGAGTTACCGCTATTGCTCCGGGCGAGTTTGCCGCACATCATCACGCAACAAGCGGCGATGCTCGAATACACGCTGCTCACGAGCCTCATCTCTGTGCAAGAACTCTTTCGCACTGCACAAACACTCAATGCTCAACTGTATCAACCAGTGGAAATTTATTCGCTGCTCATTATTTTTTTCTTTTTGATTCTGACTCCAATTCACTTAGGGAGCAGAATGCTGCGCAAAAAATATTTCGTTTCGTATGTTTGAGTTGAAACAGGTCACAAAAACATACACCGGAAAAAATGCTGGCGGCGTGCGCGACGTGTCACTCAGCGTACGCGCTGGCGAAGTAGTGTGCGTGCTTGGAAAAAGCGGATCAGGAAAGTCGACGCTTCTGCGCGTCATGGCTGAGCTTGAACACGCACAACAGGGAACGATGAAGCGCGAGGGCGGCGTGCGTACAGCATATGTGTCTCAAGAGTACGCGCTGTGGCCGCATCTCAACGTACTGCAAAACATTATTTTGGCGCCAACAGTCACGTCGCAAAAAGCACACGGCGACGCAGAGCAAGAAGCGCTCGCGTTACTCAAACGTTTTGGTTTGCGTGAGTACGTAGGAGCATATCCGCATCAACTCTCGGGCGGACAACGTCAACGCATCGCACTCATTCGCGCGATCATCACCAGGCCCAACATTCTGTTGCTCGATGAAATTACGTCAGCGCTCGACCCGATGCTCACCAAAAGCGTGCTCGATGTCATGCGTGCGCTCGCAAAAGATGGCTATACGATGGTGATCGTCACGCATCACATGTCGTTCGCGCTGTCTGTTGCCGATAGAATTGTGTTTATGGAAGAGGGGAAAATTATTCGCGATGAACCTGCTGTGCGTTTTTTCTCAGACCACTCTGACGCACACATCAACGCGTTCGTGCAAAACATTAGCAAGCACGACGCAGAGATCGAGGTGTTTTCTGGCGCCGAACAATTTCAAGCGTATCATCTGCGCTTGCTCAAACGCCTGCCTGAGGGTTCGACGATTTATGTTGCCGGCAGCGTTGGTGACGCGTGGTATGAGCCGATGGGTGAGATGTATGAGGCGTACGAACGCTTGCGCATCGCGAAAAAAATTTCCTGGCACATGGTGTCATACACACAAGGCGACAACGATCGCAGGTTACTTCGACAGCATCCAGAACTCAATCAATTTCGCCCCATGCCACGCGCGATGCAAAACCCTGCTAACTACAATGTGTTTGGCGACACAGTCATCACACAAATTTTTACCAAAGAGCCAACAATCATCGAAATTAAAAATCCGCATATCGCAACAGCCTACATGCGCTTCTTTGAAGAGTTGTGGGAGACCTCAAGGTCAAGAGCTTAGGGAATTGCTTTTTTCTCTTACATCTATATACTGATGGAACTTTGGGCGACTAGCTCAGCTGGTTAGAGCGCACGATTCACATTCGTGAGGTCACAAGTTCGATTCTTGTGTCGCCCACCACTTCGCTTCATTTCGATATAGAGAATTTTAAGCTACAATAGAAGGATGAGCACACAAACAATTTCCGCGGGCACAGCACACACGCTGCCTGATGACCTCAAAAAAGCGTTGTCTTCAAATAAAGCAGCGCTGGCAAAATGGGAAAGTCTCACGCCGCTTGCGCGCAATGAATGGATTTGTTGGACTACTTTTCCAAAGCAAGCAACAACACGAGCTGAACACGTGAAGCGTGTCGTGAGCGAACTCAACGAAGGCATGCGTCGTCCGTGTTGCTGGATCGGATGCATTCACCGTAAAGATAAAAAAATGAGTAAGTCGGTGCAGTGGGTCTTAAGTAAACAAAAGAGAAAACCGTAATGCCATTTTCGCGCGACTCCCAGCGACCATACACATTTCGCGATTACGATCCGAAATGGGTGGAAGAATTTCAAACGCTTCGTGATTTTTTGTCATCGGTTTTTATTGGCGGGCGTATTGAACATGTTGGAAGCACGTCTATCAAAGGCATGAGCGCAAAGCCAATCATCGATGTGCTTATTCTGGTGCCTAAGATGCAACCGTACGAAAAAGAAATTGTACAGATGCACGCTAAAGGGTTTGATTATGCGCGCGACTACATAGCTCCTCGCACGCTCAACTTTTACCAACTCAACGCAGAGGGAGGTAAGCTTAACAATGTTCATGTGTGCGAAGAGGGGAGCGCAAAAGCAAAACAGTTTTTAGATATTCGCGACTACTTGCGAGCGCATCCAGATAAAGCACAACTGTATGCAGAAGAAAAGCACAAAAACTTTCTCGCACACAAAGACGATTATATCGGCTACCGCGAATCCAAAAAAGAGTTCCTCGACGAGATAGAGAAGGAAGCGTACGCGTGGACGGCGACTCTCTCTATAACTCTACAGCCAAAAAAGTATACATTAGCATTGTATATGCTCCTTTCTGCAATGCTTATGCTTGGTGGCATCATGATGATACAGGACGGTGATGTGCTTGGCTGGGGCGTGGCTGGTTTTTTTGGTATAGGCATATTGTTTTTTATGGTGAGTATGCTACCTAGCGCATCATACCTTCGGCTTTCAAGCGAGGGGTTTGAAGTGTGCTCACTGTTTCGTGCGCACCTTACCCGTTGGCGCGATGTCGACAGTTTTACCTACGGCAAATTACACCGACGCGCAGTCGTGATGTTCAATTACAGCAAGTATCACAAAGAATCAGAAGTTCTAAAAAAAGTAGCGCGGTCACTCGCCTCAACAGAAGGCATGCTTCCAGATACTTATGGAAAAAAAGCAGAAGAGCTCGCCGCTCTTATGAATGAGTGGAGAGAGCGCTGTGTGAAAAATCAAGCATAATACTCTAACTTAACCTTGGTCATGAATTTTTTCGCTAACTCTAGAGTATTTAATCTAAAAATGACTTTTTTGCACGCTAATACAATTTAGTCTTGACTTTTTTGTATTATACTGTAATATAGTCATATATGAAGCGTCTTCAATACGATGCAATTTTGAAAGATTTGCCTAAAAAAATGGTTTTTTTGGTTGGGCCACGCCAAGCTGGTAAAACATGGCTTGCTAAAGAAATTGCCAAATCTTTTAAGCACTCTGTATACCTTAACTACGACCGACTAGAGGATCGCGAAATTATCAAAAACGAATCATGGCTCGACTCCACAGATTTTCTTGTTCTCGATGAGCTGCATAAAATGCCAAACTGGAAACAGTATATTAAAGGAGTATTTGACACAAAGCTCGATCATCTTTGCATCCTCATTACAGGCAGCGCTCGCTTAGACACATTTCATTCTGCAGGAGACTCGCTCGCCGGTCGATATTTTGTGCACCACTTACTTCCATTTTCTCCGGCAGAGTTATCTGAAACAGAGCACACACAAAATATTGATCGACTCATGGAACGTGGGGGATTTCCAGAACCATTTTTAATGCAAGCATCAGAAGATGCGGATCGTTGGCGCAAACAATACACCAATGGACTCATTCGTGAAGACATACTTGATTTTGAACGCATCTACGATCTGCGCGCTATAGAGCTTATCCTCAACCTGTTGCGAACGCGTGTGGGCTCACCTGTTTCATATAGCTCTATTGCACGAGACGTTAGTATATCTCCAACAACAGCAAAAAAGTATATTGAAATTCTCGAAGCGTTGTACATCGTATTTCGTGTTACCCCTTTCACTCACAACATTGCGCGCTCTTTACTCAAAGAACCAAAAATTTATTTTTTCGATACAGCGATGGTAGAAAACGAGATCGGTAAACGGTATGAAAACATGGTTGCCGTTTCGCTGCTTAAGTATGTGTATGAACGCAACGACTATTTAGGGCACAGAGCATCGCTCAACTACCTGCGCACGAAAGAAGGAAAAGAGGTTGATTTTTGTATCACTCAGCACACATCCATTGAACAACTTATCGAAGCGAAGCATGGTGAACGCACTATTGATCCTTCCCTTGCGCATTTCTCAAAAAAATATAACGTGCCAGGAATACAGCTTGTTAAAGAGATAAAAAATGAATTTATAGAAAACGACAATAGCACCGTATGTCGTGCGCAGGAATTTTTAGAGAGACTGTCTATACTCAGAGCACAGAAAAATCACGAGGGTCGCTCGTGATTTTTATTTCTTCGTTGCGATGATGTCCCAATCCCACGTAGTATTTTTCAGAATCGGAATTTTGCGGATGACGTTGTCGATAGCTTGAAGCGGCTTTGTGATCCATGCTGCGGGTTCAAAGTTCTTTTTTAACAATTTGCTTTTGAGCACAACGTATTGCAAGTAGACCTTCTCTATATATTGTACGGGCACGAGCTCAACATCAGTAAATGTGTCAGAAAAAAGTTCAAACACTTTGGCGCGCGTGAAGCCGTGCGTTTCGTCGTCGGCGTGCGAGATGTGGTTGTGATTACGAGAACGCAACACGTGACGCAGAATGTCATAGAACCAACCAAACGCGGAATACTGCCACGATGCTGGTTCGCGAAGTAGTACCACTTTGCCGCCAGGTTTGAGCACACGTTTGAATTCTAAGAGAGCGCGTTTCACATCAGGCAGATGATGAAATGTTGCGACCATCATGACAGCATCAACAGACTCATCGCGAAACGGAAGATCTTCGGCATCAATCACTGCATACTCTCCTTGCAATCCGTTTTTCTCGGCAACTTCTTTGACGCGCTCAACAGTACCTGGAGCAATATCCGACTCCACAACACGAAAACCTTCGCGCATGAGTTGAAAACCAAACCGTCCGTCGCCACCACCAAGCTCCACCACTACAGCGCCTTTCGGAAGCGTGCGCATTGGCGAAAGCGAGGCGTGCTCTTGCTTTGGCAGTTGCATCATGTGCGCTTCGGCAAACTCATCGGCACGATGTGAATACGTTTCCATCTCAACCTTCTTTATTTCGTGATGTGCCGACTCCTCAGACACGCAATAATACATCCCGTTCGGGCGTTTTTCGTATGTTGTTTTAAACAGCGTTTCAATCATAAGGGTGTAATAATCAGCAGCAGTGTATCACAAATAAAATGAAGTGTAACTACAGACTCCTTGCCATCTCGGTGTTTTATAACGATTCCCACAACAACTCAAATATAGCTCTTTGCAACGTAATTGTTTCTGCAGACTCAACAATAACGCTCACTGTTTCAGACCAAGAGGCAATCAACATTTTGTTATTATATATTTTTACTTCAGGAGAAAAAACAATACCTTTGGGGAAAAAACGTGTTTGGCGTAACTCTTCCCGATCGTTCTCAGCGCGAAATCTAGATTCATTATTATCAACAAAAATAGCTTTTATAGGGATACGTAACTTTGCGCGACGAATAAAATAATCTGGGAAAAAATGTGGTAATTTCTCTATCATTGTCGCAACATTTGTGTACGCATATATCATGCCTTGAGCGGTTAAGGTGTCCTCGTACGCCTCTCTCATGCCTTTTTCTCCTTCAAAAAACTGAACCTTAGGATGACCAACACTGCTAGCAAACAACGATAAAAAAGCCGGCATGTACTCTTGCAGAGATCGTTGCTGTACATCTATGCGATGTATACTTTCTTCTTTTTCTCTTTCCAAATAATTATGCAGGCGTTCCGGACGCAGGGCCTGAAATACAGTAACACCCTGGTATGCATACTTACTCACCAAACCCTTTTGAACCAAAGTCAAAAGCACGTCATAGACTGTGGTACGGTTAATGCCCGTAAGAGATGCAAGCGTAGCTGCTGTCATAGCATCATGCTCAAGCAGCACACAGTACAATACAGACTCTTTCTGAGTAAAACCAAGACTTTGTAAAAAGGAGTGCGGATATTTCATAGTGTGGAAAATATTTCGACAATAAATATACCTAATTTTAGTAAAAAAAACAAAAGAATAGCCAACAAGCTAAATATACTGTCGACAATATATGTGCTCCACATTACATTTTAGACCATGTTGTCACAAAAGCTATTAGATCAAGTTGAAAAAATCTACGCGCAATTAAACATTGACGGGCAATTATTATCTTTGCGTGCGGTGGGTATACGTAAAACACAGAGCTTGCTTGGAGGGAGCCATTCAGTTGTCACGTACCCACCGCTTGATGCTCTAAGAGCATTATCTGCAGAGGATATTTTTCCCAACAATGCCAAAACACAGAATATTAACTTGTATATACATATCCCATTTTGCGAAACGCTCTGTACATTTTGTCACTATGTTACCGGCCTATACAGCGGAGCAAAAGATACTCCTGATAATCAGCAAGCTGTAACAAGGTACATAGATTTGCTCTGTCGAGAGCTGCGTATGTACAGCACAGCTCTTCAACATCCAACGATTGACTCCCTATACATTGGTGGAGGTACTCCATGCATCCTATCCACCAGCCAACTAGAGCACATTCTGAATGAAGCGCGCTCAGCATTTTCATTTACAGACGAGACAGAAGTTTGTGTGGAAGGAAGCCCAAAAACAATAATGGCGGCAGACGGAGAGCATAAACTTGCAACACTTGCCTCTCTTGGCGTGACTCGATTGAGCTTTGGAATTCAATCTTTTGATGCAGAAGTATTACGTTTGGCAGGGCGTGCATATGCTCCGGACGTAGCTCTCGGCGCATGTAAACGTACCGCACGTTTCTTTGGTAATTACAATATTGATCTTATACAAAACTTATACCACGGGTCACATAATGAAATTCTTCTAAACCTTGAGTGCATTGCTCAATGCTTACCACCTCATGTTACATGGTACAATGCACGATTTTCTGAAAAAAGACCACAAGGGATATGGATGAAAAATAAAAAAATGGCGGTGAATTTTGCGTCAGAAGAAAATATTATTTTTGGTCGATTACTTATTTGGGAGGGGATGAAGCAACTTGGTTACAAGCAATATGATGGTAATCGATTCGTACGTGACACCGGAACAGAAGATCCATTTAAAAAAATACGCACTTCTGTTACACGTACGCTTATAGGCTGTGGCGTATCAGCCTATTCTCACAATGAATCGCACTTTTATCGCAACACTATTTCTACCAAAGAATACTCAGAACACATATTAAACGGAAAATTCCCAATCACTCATGGTATGACGCTTACTCAAGACGAAAAACTTGCCGCCTCGTATGTGGTAGGCCTACGAACTGCGTATGCTCCAAAAATAATTCAAGGCACAACACTCGACTCTATATATAAACAAAAAATAGAGCATTGCGTAAAACTTGGTTTAATAGAAAAAAATGCACAAAATCGCTGGGCACTTACTACTCTCGGACGGTTATTTGAAGATGAAACGCTGCTGTATTTTTACAGCCCTCAAGTATCAGAGCGTTTACATACAAAAACAATGGTCTAAAATAATTGGTATTTTTCTGATCACTTCCCGGCGCTTTCGTAGCTGTCCGGGTCGCGTTTTTTATAGCACCATCTTTTGAATCGTGTTCCAGTTGCGAGTGGTGAGCTCTGGCCCGCACATCTTATTGAGCGCTGGCATTGCCACACGCTTGTGGGGTCCCACGTTGATACCAAGAAGGAATGCTGCGTAGGTCATATAAATACTTTAAACAAAAAATATGAAATCGAGAAGTAATATAGTGTGGAAGTCAATAGTTATTGATACGTACCGAAAAATAGTGGATATGCTCGCAGCACATTCTGTATTAGAAGACCCGATTATCCATGAATTGCATATACGGATTATTGACTTAGTAAATAGCAATCACAACCAACAACTCTTTAATGAGCGAGCAAAAGAGATTAATCGGCAACTCAAAGAGCGCTTATGTAGTCTTGGCAACATAAGACTATCTCAAGAGATAACCGGTGTCATCGTTTCTTCTCGAGAGCTCATACAGGGGACAAATTCACACAACACAAGACCTGTAGAATTTGCTCAAAGCAGAGTACAGGACGGCTCTATTAGCTTGGGTGGTCTTGTGATGCGAGAATTTGTTAGAGAGAATGATTACTACGTCGCAACGTTGCTGTTGATGAACGAAAACTCACCTGACGCACTAACTGCAGCGAAGAAGGCCTATAGTGAAGGCTCTCAATTAAATGCAAAAGAGGTAGAAATTATTGAACGTGCACAGCGTGACCGTTGGGCAATACCAGAAACGCTCACAACAATGCTTGTTGAACAACAAGTGCGCGGCAGGTTTCCCAGTGTGCAAGAGTACGAACATTTACCAGGGCTATCGCCAATTGAAAACCAACGCAGGAAACTTGGAGCTGTACGAGATGCGTATTTTTTAATAGGCAAACTATTTTCTTCAATTGCACTTTTTTCATACGAAGGAAAATATGATACAGCGCGGGTGTCAAAAAATGCAGACCCAATTACCGCATTGCTCCAAGCCGCGGGCAAAGAATGCACGGCTGCACAAATTCACGCCGTACACACAATTGCTCTTGCACATAGTTCTCATGGTTTGAACTCAGGAGAACTCACCGCGCAACTCGCTGGCTCAGTACGCGCGACATTCCCGCGGGCGTTGATAGCGGCATTCAATATTCGCAGCGGAGTTCTACACTCTGGCGCAATTCGAGAATGCATGCAGCAAACCTCTACATATTTACGCTCGGGAAAAGAACTGCGGAATATCTAGACAATCTTTCTAAGCACGATGTAAGATTATTTGGTTTTGGGCACCGTATTCATAAAACCGGTGAAGTGGATGGAGAAGAAATGTTAGGGAAAGATCCTCGAGTGTCATTATACATTCAAGCAACTCAAGAAGCGTTTCCTGAGAAACAAGTTGACATTGAACGACTTATCGCATATGCAAAGGGAATACGGCGCATGCGTCCAAGCCTTGGAGCAAACACCGATTTTGGTGCGGCGGTGTTATTTCACGCGCTAGAACTCCCACCAGACGCAGCGGAAGGATTTTTTGCCGCATTCAGAACAGCTGGTATGTGCGCTCGTATTGTGAATGAGTTGATTGTAAAAGGTAACTCGCGCCGCCCACCATTTCCTCCAGTGCTACCGTACCCAACGCAGTAAATCGTCTGGTTTTGTGTAATGGATATATGTATGTTGTGGATATAATCGGGATGCGGCATCAAGGTAACTCATGTTATCATCAATATATACAATAGGGTGCTCAAGTCTTTGTGCGTGATCAAAGACAGCAGAAAACATGTGTTCACTAGGTTTTTTGTGGCCAACGTACCCAGATGTGTAAAACTGTGTAAAAAAATTTTGCAGATGACACATCGCAACCCGCTCATCCATCCATTCTTTTGGGCTGTTGTTACAGCTCATAAGAATATTGTATTGAGAAAGCCTAGGTAATAATGCAACAGACGCGCTAATCGGTGTCACATAGGATCGGTATGCTTTTGCATATTGAGCCGCGCCCCATGTGCTATGACAGTATTCCTGAACACTCAGCCAATATTCATCCTCGGATATTTTCCCACAATAAAATTGTTTTTTTTGAAGCTCTAACGCCTCCAAAAAGAATGCTTGAGAGCAGCCAATTGCATCTGCCATCTCAGCAATCCCACGCATGCGCCACTCAGGGCTAAAAAATATACCGCCAATATCAAGTATCAGTGTATGCATAGTTATGACTGCCTTTCTCGCGCAGCACGGAGTAATGCGGCGGCGCAAATAAAATCGACTTCATCATTAATATTAATGGAACGTTCCTTTGGCATAATGTATCCGCGCGAATCACGACCAAATAGACTACCACCAAGAATAATCGGTGTCCTCGTCACGTACACTGCGCCATTCCTGCGATACACAAGGGGTAAATCTTGACGGACGATTGGCGCATCTTCCTCACCAAGGTGTATTGGTATGATTCGCAAATCAGGACCAACCTGTTTAAGACGCATAGGATGGCCAGTCGGATCAGCAACAAGACTCACAACAGAATCTGCGTTTGTATCTAACAACTGTTGGATTGCACCTGAAATATCTTCTGCATGACGTAACGGGGTTGTCGCGCGCATTGTTGTAACCAACTCAAATAAATCTCCCGCATTGATAAGGGCGCGGGTAACGTATTGGATCACTGGAAAGGTCGGTTTGCCATCATTAGAAAATTCTGCAGGATGACGAAAAACCTCAGCGCCAAATTCCTTGGCGACAGATTCAATAGCGTAAGCAATAAGTGGCTTTCCTTCTAGTATGCGTAAATTTTTACCTTCCAAACCTTTTGATCCACCGCGGGTTGGAATAAGTCCAAGAATTTCTCGACGCTTTGGTACACTCATAGACCTCACGATAGCACATTCACTGAGAGAGCCAAAATGTGTACATTATGAAATCGAGAAGGTAGGTGGTAAAATAGATTCATGCCAACACTCAACCCTCATATTCTTTTTAACGGCAACGCAGAAGAAGCGATGCACTTTTATCAATCTGTTTTTGGTGGTGAATTTACCAATATTATTCAGTTTAAAGATTTGCCAGCGAGCCCAGATATGAAGCTTGATGAAGCTGAGGCAAACAAATACTTAAACATCGCGCTCAGTGTCGGCGGCACAATTCTCCTCTCAGCAAACGACGTTCCATCAATGATGGGTAAAGTGAACGAAAACGAAAACCGAAGCAAGATCGCTGTGACTGCTGCAAGCAAGGATGAGGCGGACAAGCTCTTCAACGGCCTCTCAGTAGGCGGACAAGTTGAAATGCCGATGGGAGAATCTCCATGGGGCACATACTTCGCGATGTTCCGAGACAAATTCGGCATCGAATGGACCATTGCATTCCAGTAAAAAGCCTAACAACTGGATAGATCAAAAATCTAGAACTTTATAAAGTTTGCATTTCTTTATAAAGTTTGATAATGTGACTCGATGAATACTGTTCAAAAATTACAGCGACTCCTTGCGACCACACAGAAAACGCAAACGGAATTGGCGTCACTGCTCGGCGTCAGTTTTGCCACTCTCAATAGTTGGGTAAACGGAAAAAGTATCCCGCGTAAAAATGCGCAGGAACGTATTGACACGTTGTATCAAGAATACACCGGTTATTTGGTTATTGAAAATTCAATACTACAAAAGAAAAAAGGGCGTATTCTAGAGTATCAAAAAGAGTTTCCAAATCCACTGAAAGTTATTTTGTCTCGAAGAGACACCTATGATGCCTATATTCTCGAGCTTACGTATCACACTAATAGTATCGAGGGTAGTACATTCACAGAGCCGGAAGTGAGAGCAGTGTTGTTTGACAATGTTACCATTCCAGACAAAACACTTATTGAGCACCAAGAGGCGAAAAATCATCAGGCCGCACTCGGACAATTATTTCAATGGTTGCAAAAAAATTCCAAAACGGAGACACTGACCGAAGAGCGTATCCAAAAACTACACGCTATTCTCATGAACGGAATTCGAAGTGATGCTGGGATGTACCGACGGCACGGAGTGCGAATTGTTGGTTCACATGTTGCAACGGCAAACTACCTTAAGGTGCCAGATCGAATCTTTCAGTTTATACAGAATATAAAACAAAAACCTCACACCGACCTCTTTGCACACATGGCAAGAACGCATGCGGAATTTGAACAGATTCATCCATTTGCAGACGGAAACGGTAGAGTGGGTCGCTTGATTATGCATGCACAAGCACTGCAACATCATTTGCCGCCAGTGTTGATTCAACAAGAAAAAAAACAGGCTTACTACACTTATTTGCAACATGCTCAACTGGAAGAACGATACATGTTTTTAGAATCATTTATTTGTGATGGAATTTTGGAGTCATACCGCTTGCTTGATGACAACCGAAATTGAGTGGACAATTGCATTCCAAGAAAAAGCGGTATAACCTACCGCACATGGGCCTATAGTAAAGTGGTATTACATAGCATTCGCATTGCTGAGGCGGGAGTTCGATTCTCCCTAGGTCCACAAACGAAGTGCAGTGGCCTAAGCAAGCCAATAGTTTGGCTTGCGGGCGAGAATCGAACGCCGGAGCGCTGTCGAGCGACCATGTGGGGAGCGAGACCGCGAGGCGGTGGCTAGCCCGAGCGTTCGGAAGAACGCGAGAGGCGAAGCCGATTCTCCCTAGGTCCACTATGAAACTTATCAAGCAACGTGACCTCTACTTTTTGCAGAATGTGTTAAAATAAGTTGCAAAACGCATTCGGCTAGTATATTCTCTTCCATATATATGTCTCACCACACTATCACCGCCCCATACCTGAAAAAAGATCTGATCTTGATCGCTGTTCTTGTTGTCATCATCGCAGCTGTGATCATGGGAATTTGGTACGCGGATTACCGTACTGGAATGTTTAACAGCTGGGCTGCATCGTTCTACAACTTCATCATGAGGCGGTAGAGACACCTTTTCGCCCACGTAGTTCAATGGATAGAACAAGGCACTCCTAACGCCTAGATGGTGGTTCAACTCCTCCCGAGGGCACATGATTTTTCTTCAAAATACACTTTGACAAGAGTGTATTTTTTTCGTACGCTGCCATCAAACGCGAGTTCAGAAATGGATGCAATGCGAAGTCGTGGAGCTTGAGCGCTCCTGAGGCGTACTGGAACGTACGTCGAAGGAGTCGCAAAAGCGAACGACAAGCCCGAAGGGTCGACCGGCTCTGCCGGCGACAGGGCGCCATTTATGAAATCGCGTACGAGACACTCTAAATCTACGTATAACTATGGCAGGCATGTTTTCAAAATCGGAGGAGGCAACACACATGACATCAAGCGAAGGTTCACACACCGTCATCGGCACGACCGTTCACATTGAAGGCACACTCAAAAGCGACGAAGATATCGAAATCGCAGGCTCGCTCAACGGCACACTCACGACAAGCAAAAACATCTCGATCCACTCTGGCGCAAAAGTTGAAGGCGACGTTCACGCGCACGATGTGCTGATTTCTGGCCAAGTGACTGGCGACATCACTGCAGCAGGAACTGCAACGCTTACCAAAACAGCTCGCGTCACTGGCGACGTGGTTGCCGGCAATATCGCAATCGAACACGGCGCACAACTCAAAGGCCAGATGACAACGCAGTCGGCACAATAAAAAAGGCTGACTGGGGGATATGTACGTCTACTTGTACGACAAAGCCACCAAAGATCCTCATTACGAGTCGATGCTAGCCGCAATCGAAACGCGCCTCATTGAATTTGGGATGAACGGCAAAGTGGAACGCCTCACTGTCTACAAAGATCTCGACCGCGTCATCGAGCAGCATGTCAAAAAAGGTGCGCGCACCGTGGTTGCTGTTGGCGACGACGCAACGCTGCGTGGCGCGATGCAAGCGTGTTGGAATCATGATGTCACCATTGGTTTTATTCCGCTCAAAAAAACAGTGTGGGCAGATCGTCTGCGTTTGCCTGTTGGTGTTGAAGCAGTCGACGTACTTTCCAAGCGTCTCACACGCTCACTCAGCGTTGGTCTCACGAAAAACTTTCCTATATTAGAAGAGTGCGATTTCACCGCAACTGCGGACGCATGGGTGCGTTGTGATGACGAATTCACCATCACGTTCACACAAGATTCTTTGTGCCGCATCATTAACGAGAGCACGCAAGACATCGACAACGAAGAACACGCGCGCATGTTTCGCATCGTTGTCACGCCGCTCAAAAATTCTCGCTTCAAAAAAAAGAAGCACACCGAGTCCACTTTTTTTACGCGCTCATGCATGGTGAGTACATCCACCAACGCGATTCCGCTCAGCATCGACGGCGTCCACGAAATTCAATCGCCAGCCGAGCTTACCTTATATAGAAAGCATCTCGACATTGTTGTCGGAAAGAGCGCTGTCTAAGCGCTCTTTTTTTGTGCAACTTTGAGATAGGTACCGTACAAAACACTACTCCATACACTAGCATCAAAACCATCCCTTGCGCGCATACGTTGAATCAACCGATTACATGCCAAAGGAGCTCGCACCGCTTCCAAGCCGCTCGCGCCTGCAGTGCGCACAAAAGATCTTGCCCATGCGTGCCGCTCTACTACGTTGTCATACAGCATAGGCACTCGACCACTAGACTGCATCACATATCCTTCTGAGCGAAGATGAGACAAAATATAATGACGACCAGTGTCACCATTTGGATCATCAAGTGCATTTGAACCCATCGACGCTTTCTGGTAAAAAATGTCGAAAGGTATGTCGCGGTCTTTTTGAAAAAAATCCCACGATTCTTCGTAATAGACAATGCGTCTCTTTTTTCCACCGTATGAAAACACAATTTCCACACCATCCTCATTCATACGCGCTGCGCACACATCTTCAGGAGCAGCGCCAAGCCGTACAAGTTCGTTGCATACCATAAGAGCGCGTTGTCTATTATCTGGTGCTGCATAAAATCCTTTGTTCCGTCGTAGTTCAATAAAGCTCTGCGGCATCTGGTGATCACGCCACGACAAATTGTTCACCCCCTCAATCTCGTCATCATTCCAAACTGTTGGATCCACGCCGATAATCTCTGTCGCGTCGGTTGCGAGCAGCGGGGTCACAATATCCGGCCCCATATGCGAGTAGAGCACGGTCTTCGGTTTGCCTTCGGGGTTCACCACATCGCGCCAACCAAGATAGTACGCGGCCTCTATTGAAGAGAGAAGACAGGTGCGCACAACCTCAAGCCGAGCAGCACGATCAAGCAATCGTTTTTCTTCACCAACGGGTTGGCGCTCTTTTATATGTCTGAATACTCTCTCATTCATATTCGCACCCTAAACAAAAACGGTTGAAAAAGCAAGGATTCTTTGACGCGGGACTTGATGCATGATAGATTCCTTTGCGTATGAATGTCTCCGAAATGTACCGCGAACTGAAGATGACGAAGGACGAATTCTTCACACTGGTGAAAGAAATCGGTTTTGACATTGGCGAACGCGCAATCAAAGTCGACGATCGCGTCGCACTCAAAATCATCCAAGAAATCAAAGCGCGCAAAAAAGCGCAGCACAAGCAACGCATCTTTGCTCAAGAAAACACCGCAGCAAAAGAAGAGAGCAAAAAATCAGGCGGACGCGATTTGAAAATCCCAGACAAAATCACGGTCAAACAACTCGCTGAAAAAGCTGACAAGCGCGTGGCTGACATGATCGCGATTTTGATGCGCAACGGCATCATGGCGACCATCAATGAAACACTCGACTACGAAACTGCGGCAATCATCGCCGAAGACATGGGCTTCACGCCGTCACTCTCTTTAGAAGAAGCAGACATCGACAATCCAGACGAACGCGCTGAGATGGTGAAGGAAGTCATCGACAAAGAAAAAAGTTTGCAAAGCAGACCTCCGGTGATCGTCATCATGGGTCACGTTGATCATGGCAAAACCACATTGCTCGACACCATTCGCCAAGCCAACGTTGCGGGCGGGGAATCGGGCGGCATCACCCAGCACATCGGCGCATACCAAGTCGTGCACAACGACCGCCACATCACATTCATCGATACTCCGGGCCACGAAGCATTCACCACCATGCGTTCTCGCGGCGCACGCATTGCTGACCTCGCGATCCTTGTTGTTGCTGCAGACGACGGCGTGAAACCACAAACTATCGAGGCGATTGAAATTTTGCAAAAAGCAGAACTTCCGTTTATCGTCGCCATCAACAAAATCGACAAACAAGGCGCTGACATCGAGCGTGTGAAACGCGAGCTTGCTGAACTCAACGTCGTGCCAGAAGATTACGGCGGCAAAGTCGTGTGCGTGCCAATTTCTGCAAAACAAAAATTGCACATCGACGATCTCCTCGAAACCGTTTTGCTCGTTGCCGACCTCGACAAAGAACACATTCAAGCAAATCCAGAAGGCGAAACTGTCGCTTCCATTATCGAATCACACGTCGACAAACATGCCGGCCCTGTTGCAACCGTGCTCGTACAGAACGGCACACTTCGCATGGGCGACATTATTTTGATCGGCAACATTCCTGGTCGCGTACGTTCAATGCGCGATTGGAATATGAAAGAAGTCAAAACGGCAACACCATCCATGCCTGTGCAAGTGCTCGGCCTCAAAAAAGCTCCAATCGTTGGCGACGTGCTCAAAGTGGTCACCGATAAAAAAGTACTCAAGCAACAAGTCAAAACGTTTGATAGCTTCTCCTTCCTTACGAGTCAAAAGAAAAAATCCGACGAAGTCGACAAGAGCAAATTCACCATTATTTTGCGCGCCGACAAACTCGGCTCACTTGAAGCTATTGTCCAATCACTCCAAGGCATTCAACACGACGAAGTACGCATCGACATTTTGCAAAAAGGTTTAGGCAACATTACCGAAAACGACATTGCTCTTGCACGCAGCACACACGCAGTCATCGTCGGGTTCCACGTCGGCATTACTCCTGCTGCAGAAAAATTTGCAGTGAGCGAAGGTGTGAAGTTTGAAATTTTTGAAATCATCTACAAGCTCATTGACATGGCAAAAGACGAGATGAGCAAGCTCCTTTCCAAAGAAGTCATCTACACCAAAATCGGTTCGCTCAAAGTGCTTGCTGTGTTCAAAGCAGGACAGAAGTCAGTCATCTTCGGCGGTCGCGTAGAAGACGGAGTGTTCCGCACACAAGCTCCAGTCAAAATTCTACGCGCTGGCAAAATGATCGGTGAAGGCACCATCGCACAACTACAGAAGAACAAGAAGAACGTCAGCGAAGCAAACTCCGGCAGCGAATGCGGTATGCGCGTTGAAGGCGATGGCGATGTCCAAGCAGGCGACATTATCGAGTGTTACGAATCAAAAGAAATCGATCGTACCATTGCACATTAGACCGTCTATATATGGCAGCTGACAGAGTACGACAAGTCAACGAACTTCTGCATCGTGCAATCGCAGAAATTATCCAAAAGGAAATTGAGCTTCCACTTGGCTCTTTTATTACCATCACCGGTGTCAGCACCGCACCAGATTTAAAATACGCGACCATCTTCGTCACCATTCTCCCAAACCACTTGCGCGGCAGTACTTTTGAGTTCCTTGGTCGCAAAACTATATTTATCCAAAATCATCTTGCTGGAAAAGTGAAACTCCAGTTCGTTCCGCGTCTCACATTCGAACTCGATGAAGGCGAAATACGCGCTCAACGCATCTACGAACTTCTCGACACACCAGAAGACAAGGATTGACAAATCAACACATTCCTGTTATGTTCACCGGTCTTGTTTTTTGCAAGGCTTGTTTTATGAATGCCTATTCCGAAACACACGAAGCCCATCCTGAGCTACTCGACACCTACCGAGATATTTTTGCTGCGGTCGAAAAATCTTCTCACATCATGCTTGTGATGCACAAAAAGCCAGACGGTGATACTTCTGGCTCTACTCTTGCATTCTCGCATTACCTCGACCTTATTCAAAAGCCGCACACCGTATTTTGCTTGGACACACTTCCGTCTTCGCTCCGCTTTCTTCCTGGCGCACACAAGCTCACCACAAGCCCGCATGTGTGGAACCCTGATGCAGCCACTTTTGATTTAATGATCGTCTTTGACTCTGGCGACCTTGGATACAACGGCATCAAACCATACGTTGAAAAACTAACACACCAATTTTCAATCATCAACATCGACCACCATATCACCAACACCAACTACGGGCACCTGAACCTCGTGGTGCAAGCATCATCCACATGCGAAGTGGTGAGCGATTTGCTTTCTTACAAAAATGCGATGAACCGCGAAATCGCAACGTGCTTGATGACCGGACTTATCACCGACACTGGCGGCTTTAGCAACCTAGCAACTACAGCATCTTCTATTCACACAGCGTCGAGCTTGCTCAAAAAAGGCGTGAATCTCAAGAGCATTACAACCAACGCACTGCAGCATCGCTCAGTCAACTCATTGAAGCTCTGGGGTCGCGCACTCGAAAGAATGCTCGTGCACCCAAGCGGCGTGCTCACCACAGCGATCACGCAAAAAGATTTTGAAGAGTGTGGTGCCGATCACACACAGGTTGAGGGTGTTTCGAATTTCTTGAACACGATCGACAACACCACTGAGTGTAGCGTCATTTGTGTCTTCACCGAAATGCCAAACGGTCTCGTGCGCGGAAGTTTGCGCACCACACACCCATTGATTGATGTCGCAAAATTTGCTACACTATTGGGCGGCGGCGGCCATAAAAAGGCAGCTGGATTCACTCTTTCTGGTCGTCTTCACAAACACGACGACGGTTGGGTGGTTATCGACGACGCGCAAGCGTTGGCCCATAAACTATTCATCACTCCAACATGGACACTTACAACGAGCACCTTATCCCAACAGTGATTGAAAAATCACAATACGGTGAACGTGCTTACGACATTTATTCGCGCTTATTAAAAGAGCGTATTATTTTTCTTGGCACACCAATCAACGACTCGGTTGCCAACGCTGTCGTAGCACAACTCCTTTTCTTGGCCGCACAAGACGAAAACAAAGAGATCAAAATGTACATCAACTCTCCGGGCGGCTCAGTCAGCGCTGGTATGGCAATCTACGACACCATGCAACATATCAAGCCCGATGTGTCGACAATCTGCGTCGGCATCGCGGCTTCGATGGCCGCAACGCTCCTCGCTGCGGGCACTTCCGGCAAACGCTTTGCTCTTCCAAACTCTGAAGTGATGATCCACCAAGTTATGGGCGGCGCTGAAGGTCAGGCTTCTGATATAAAAATTGCTGCGGAACATATCTTGCGCATTAAAGATCGCCTCAACCGCGTGCTCTCAAAGCACACAGGTCAGCCTCTTGATGTGATTGATCGAGATACGGATCGCGACAATTTTATGTCCGCTGAAGAGGCGCGCAAGTATGGTCTTATTGATAAGATTATCAAATAATATTCACTTTTGATCGGTATGGAAACCACCCATCTCCCAATTACGTACATCACTGACTGCCGCGATGACAACACGCAAGGTCGTCTCGAAGCACGCGTCGCAACCTACTTTCCAGGCAGCAACATTGTCTTCATTGGCGTGAACAGCAACCTCGAAAGCGGTTCAGCTGACATGGAAGCAGCGATCAACTTGGTCGACATCATCGATGCCTACGATGGCCACCCAGGCATCATCCTCGCCAACGTCGCGCCTCGTCACGGCAAAGCAAAACAATGGCCAAACGGCACACCATTCGGTTGGGTGAAAGTCGGCAACATCGACATTTTCTCTACAGTCGATGGCTACGTACTCAGCCTTGTGCAACGCCTCACAAAGAAAAAACTTACCGTCAAAGTCTACGACATTCCATCTGTTGTTCCTCACATGGAGCTCGACAAAAAGACGCAAGAGCGCATCATCAAAACGCAATTCCGCTCTCTTGACTACTTACCACGCCTCGCTGCAGCTCTCATGGCTGGCAAAGAACTTCCGTACGAAAACTTCCGCGGCATTCCTGAAATGCCAAAAGCAATCTGCTGGGTCGATTCATTCGGCAACCTCAAAACCAACATGCTTCCAGAAGATGTCGGCTTCAAGGTCGGCAAAAAAGCAGTCATCCGCGTCAGCAAAAACAAGCAGTTCCGCCTCGCATGCTACGCTCGCCTCAAAGACATCCCAGATAACGAAATCGGTTTTGTGGTGGGAAGTTCGGGCATGGGCGACAATCGCTTCCTCGAAATCATGCTTCAAGGTAAACCAGCCAACGTCGTCCTCGGCGTGAATGGTCCAACAACCGTCGAAGTCGTTCCAGACAAGACGAAATAACATGAATGAAGAGCCCTTCCAATAGGGCTCTTTTTTATTAAACAACAAGATTGCTTCGCTGCGCTCGCAACGACATACTCTCCGCGTGTCATTGCGAGGAGACACGTCGCTCGCGAGCGACGTGTCGACGCGGCAATCTTGTTGTTTGCCTTGGGCTGCAACCTACGCTAAACTGTACATACTAATTCAGTTGGTTGTCAGGCTTTCTGTTGTACGCAATTCCTTACTTTGTCTCTTCGTCATTTTTTCTCTGAAATTCGCAGAATATTGCTTTGTGTATAGCACACACAGTCTGAAGGCCGTTATTCATTTTTATGTTTGAATCACTTATTGTTGGCGTTATTGCAGTATGCGTGGGCGTTGCCGGTGGCTATGCCATACGTCAGCTCAAAGCCAACAGCGATGAAACGTCATCGGCAAAAAAGGCTGCGCAGCTCGTGCAGGATGCCAAAAACAAGCAGCAAGAAATTCTGCTTGAAGCAAAAGACAAAGCATTGAAGGTTATCGAAGACGCAAAAAAAGAAGAACAAGAACGTCGTCTTGATCTTCAAAAAACTCAGGAGCGCGTCGAAAAGCGCGAGAGTCTTTTTGACCAAAAATTGCTCGACCTTGAACACAAGAAAGAAGAGCTCGGAAAAAAGGAAGAAGAGGTTCAAAAAAGCAAAGCAGAAATTCAAGAGATCAAAAAGCAACAGCTCCAAAAGTTAGAAAAAGTGGGCGAGCTTTCTGTTGAGCAAGCGCGCGAAGTGGTGATGAAGTATGTAGAGAAAGACCAAGCCGACGCGCTCGCTTCTCGCGTGCGTAAGTTGCAAGAAGAGGGGAGCGAAGTGTACGACACACAAGCACGCAAACTGCTCACCGAAGCCATTCAGCGCTGCGGTATGTCACATGCTGCAGAAACCACTTCAACAGTGATGCATTTACCATCTGACGAAATGAAAGGTCGTATTATTGGCAGAGAAGGTCGTAATATCAAACGCATTGAAGAGCTTACTGGCGCAGAGATCATCGTCGACGACACTCCTGAATCTATTCTCATTTCGGCATTCTCTCCTGTGCGTCGTCACGTTGCAAAACGCGCGCTCGACAAACTGATCGCTGACGGTCGCATTCACCCAACCAAAATCGAAGACGCAGTCGAAGCAGCGAAAAAAGAAATCGCGGGTGAAGTCAAAAAAGCGGGTGAAGAAGCGCTCTACGAAATGGGCATCACCGGCATTGATCCAAAGCTCGTACAGATTCTTGGTCGTCTTCGCTATCGCACAAGCTACGGACAAAACGTATTGCGCCATTCCATCGAGGTTGGTGCTCTCTCAGGCCTCATCGCCGAAGAGCTTGGCGCAGATGTTGCGATGTCCAAAAAAGCTGGCTTGTTTCACGACATCGGTAAAGCGCTCGACCACGACATTCAAGGCACACATCCAGAAATCGGTCGCGACATCGGTCGCAAATTTGGCTTCTCGAAAGAGCTTTCTGACGCTGCGTTCTGCCACCACGACGACTACCCACCAACAATGGAAGGTGTGATCGTCAAAGTCGCCGACTGCATTTCCGGCTCACGACCTGGCGCGCGCAAAGATTCCTACGAGCAATATATCCAACGCTTGGAAGAACTCGAGAACACAGCGCTCGCATTCGATGGCGTGCAAAAAGTGTACGCGATACAAGCCGGTCGCGAGATCCGCGTGTTCGTTGAACCAGACAAAGTCGACGACTACTCAGCACAAAAGATGGCACGCGATATCGCGAAGAAGATCGAAGAAGAGTTGAAGTATCCGGGCGAGATTAAAGTCAATGTGATTCGCGAAACCCGCATCGTTGAGTACGCGAGATAATTTCACCGATTAAGACGCAGGTCCTGCCATGTCGTTCGCGAACGACATGGC
>JAHBAR020000043.1 GCA_018500015.2 Candidatus Kerfeldbacteria bacterium
ACAATACACAACGATTACACATGGGACTTGGGTGCAACACACCCATGGAAGTGGTGCATGAAGTGTTGCGAAGGTCTTGACTATGGGACGCCACGTCGTTCGCGAACGACGTGGTTGACCCCCTAGAAAAGAATAGGCAAAAAAATCAAAAGTCCTAAAATGATGCGATACCAGCCAAACGGGATAAAATTCTTTTTTGAGATGTAGTTCATGAAAACGCGGATGACGAAAAGTGCTGAGATGAATGCAACGATTGTGCCCACTGCGAGCGTGCCGACGTTGCCAGAAAGTGCATCGTGATATTTGAGCAGCGAGTATGCCGATGCAGCGGTGAGCGTTGGGATGGCAAGGAAGAAGGAGAACTCTGCAGCAAGCGGGCGCGCAAGACCAAGCAACAACGCCCCAACGATGGTTGCGGCTGAGCGCGAGGTGCCAGGAACGAGAGCGAGACACTGAATGAGGCCGATGAAAAAAGCGGTGCGGTAGGAAAGCTGCATCATGTCACGCACCGATGCGTTGAGCTGTTTGCGTTCCACCCAGATGAGAATCACGCCGCCAATAATGAGCGCTACTGCTACGACGGTTGGGTTAAATAAATGAGCGTCTATTGCATCACCAAACAGTTTTCCAAGTACGAGCGCTGGAATGATTGCAACGATAATTTTTTTCCACGTCGTGAGGATGTTTGTACTCTCCTCAACTCCATTACCAAATGCGTACGGAATGAGCTTTTTGCGAAAATACCACAGCGCTGCGATGATCGCTCCGATTTGAATAAAGACTTCAAACAGTTTTGCAAAGTCGCCCGTAAAACCGATGAAATTATTAACGATGATGAGGTGGCCAGTTGAAGAGATTGGCAAAAATTCTGTGATACCTTCAACGATGCCCAAGATAACCGCGATAAAAAAATTGTGCATATATCCACATCATACTCCTTCAACAGACTAAGTCTAATCAGACTTAACCTAATCAGACTTAGTCTAAAAAGGGTGAGGTCTAATCTCTATTCAGATGCTATGGCATCGAGCACCGTAAAATACTGACGATAGGATTGAGCAACAATTGTGTCATGTGTAATAAAAATTTTCTGCGGCTCTTGCCATAACACGTGCGCAACATACTCTCCAAATACCCATATCACCATAGGACTTTCAAATTCTTTTGGCAGATACCGCACTCGAGATAAGGGTAGTTGGGCAAATGCACTCCCGCGCATAGATTCATTTGCTAATATATTCATTTTAATATCGCGTGCAATCCGTTGCTGAGTAAACTGCACATAGTACTGAGGATGAGACTGCATGATTGCTCCGTTTGCGGCAATTAATGCCAATTCTTTGCCTTCGCGTAAAACAAATGAACATAATTCTTCAATACCATCCACACCTTCAAGCGTAATCATGTGCGGATCCCACAACTCATCAAAATATTGTTTAAATCCAGTATACAACGATGCATTTTGAATGATGATCACCATCGGTTTTTCACCATATATTGGGAGTGTTACCGTATTATTATATAATAGCACCTGAACAAAACCCGTAGCAGAATGCAAAAGGGGTCGAATATGGCTCAAACGCTCCTCTGGATCACCGCCTTCATGAAATCGACGACGAATAATTTCAACATCCTCTTTGTATGCTACTAAAAAACACTCTACACTTTTACGAATGCGTTCCTTATGAAAATCAGCAAAAAACTCTGCGTATTCTACTTCACCATCTACGGATAGACTGCCAATGGAGTAATACGAGTCTCCTGGATTCAGGTCTGCGATCACGCTTCGGAATGCTCGCTTTACGGCATCAGCTCCATACTCAATAAAGACATCTTGATGCCACAACATATCAAAGTAATTCTTGTACGCTGCAACAAGGTGTGTGTTAGCGACTTCAATAACCGTCGGAGTATCTTCGTACATGACAAAGGCAACGCTCTTGTCTGTAAAAATAACTCCTGCAGCAGGTGTTGCGTTAAATGGCAATACACGATACTCGAATGTCGGACATTCTCGGATCAGCTGAAACATCTGTTCAGTGTACTGCTGATCTTGATACATAAGTACTTTTATGCCGCCATTTTTCTTAATCAAAGAAAAATATTTTTGTATTGCTTCATCGCCTATAGATTTTTGTAATCGTGAACCTCCGCTCCCAATAACATAAATATACTGGCCGGGTTTCAGGTTCTCCGCATTTTTCAAATTATAGGCGCGCATTCCTGCATCGCCTTCGTAAATTGTTATTTCATGTTCTTGGATTTTTTTCTTTTTGCGCAATTCCACAATCACCCGTTGAGCTGTGAGCTCTTGTTCACGAATACCGTCAAGAAAATGAAGCGGATCAGTTGCCTGAAATAAAGAAACCGTTCCGGTTGTGCTTTTTGTGAGAAGGCGCTTTTGCGCTAGCACATCCAATGCTTGATACACAATGTGACGATGTAAGCCAGTCTCGCGAATGAGCTCGCCAGCTTTACTCTGCCCCTTTTCTATCAACGCTATATAGACCTGGATTTCGTTTTTACTCAAGCCCAAAATGCTCAATTGATCTTCTAACATATTATCATAAAATAATTGACAACAAATTTTGCCTAAAAATAAGCTTTTTTTGCTTTTTTGTCAATATTATTATCTCTATTTTAATGATATTATTTAGCTAATTTTAGATAAATTTTATTTGACTTATCTATTTTAAGGTGACAAATTATGTGCGTCGAACATCAATCGACAGGAGGTTCCATGATCTGCGCGCTTCTTCTCGCCTTCTCTTCGACCGCCTTCGCAGCGCCCGCCTTCCAGGCGACGGCTGGGATTACGTATGCTCATAGCGGTTCGGGGTTCCCACCTCCGAGTTTTGGTGTCGGAGTCGGTGTGCTCGTACCCATGGTGGAACGCACGAGCTGGTACAGCGAATTCGTCACGAGCACCTCCTTCACCAAGGTGGAGCCGGCCTTCCTCGCGCTAACAGGTCCGAGCTTCAAGCTCACTGACAGGTTCTGCCTGGGCATGAGTGTGACCGGACGTCTGGCTCCCGACTACGAAGGAAACCTGAGCAAGTCGGTGGGAGTGAGTGTCGTCCCGATCCTCCCGACCTCATTCGGAAGCCTCAGCATGCCGCTGGGAATTTCCGTAACCCCCGGCTCGGGAGTCATGGAGACGCTCTCGTTCAAAGTGGCAATCAAGTAGCAATCGGTCGTATGTAGCACTGACATACGACCCCGTTTTTTTAAACGCTCCTTTAATAGACTTAGTCTAAAAAGGGCGAAGTCTAATTTTGGAATACATCAAATTTTTCGTGAATCATACGCCCAGTGCAACAACGCTTGGCGTTGACGACGTCTGCATGAGAGATCGCCCGGATGGCAACCGTGTTTGATTTGAGCAATATGGCGTGTCATTGCTTTCCATCGTTTGATTTGGCGTGCGTCATCTTCTGTTCTGCGTCCAAGGTAATACCGACAATACCACTGAAACCAGCCGCGTGGATCTTGCGGATGGATCCATCCTTTGCGTTGCCACTCTTTGAGCGATTGGGATGCAGAAATACCAAAAAAATTTTCTTCCTTTACGTGTGATAACCATGAAGGTGGGAACTCATCAATTTCTCTATGAAAATAATCACCATCAAAAACACCAACCTGCATCATCTCTTTTGGAGTAAGCTCTGGCCGAAACTCTGGATCAAAATTTTTTCCAATAGGTTCAGTGCACACATACTGATATTTTTTCTGCATACTGTCGTTGACGGTGATCGTGCGCGATTTCATACTTTCCTAAAATTTTGTAAACTCTGCAGATGCGGAAGAGCTGCAGCAAAAATAATCAACATGCCTCCAACAACAATTGATACTGTGGGTTGCTCGTAAAAAAGAATCCACGCAAGAATCACGCTAAACACAATTTCGAGCAAACCAATAAGCGCACCAATTGTAGCATCTACATATTTGAAACCGACAATAACAAACCAAAAGGCAAATAGCGAGACCAAGCTATAAAAGAGTTGCCACAACCAAACGCTAGAAAATGTGAATGCGATTTGTGTTTCGTCAAGAAGAAAAGAGATGAGGCTATTCGTGATGAGAATAATAAACCAGCTGAGCGCTGTCAAAAATAACGGCGAATAGTTGGAAGAGATTCTTTTGGAAAATGCAATCTCTCCCCCGCTCGCAATACCGTTGAGCAGTGCCATGCACACAGCGAGCAAAGAAAATTGAGCGAGTGAAAAAGAAAAAATCATGCACATGCCAACGAGCGCGAGAAGTGCCGCGATAATTTTGAGTACAGACAGTCGTTCACGAAAGAAAATGATTCCAACAAGGTTCATGGTAAAAAACATCGCGACGAAAAAGAGTATTGATGCGGCGCCAACATCCATATGATTGAATGCATAAAACAGAGGTGCTTGAGTGAGCGAAGTGCAGAGCATAAAAACCGCGATCCACTTTCTATCTTGCGCTTCAATGCGCGACCATTCTTTACGCCAACAAATAATTGGCACAATCACAATCAAGATAATCAACGCGCGAGTCCAGCCTTGGAAAAAATTTCCCATCCCTGTGCCAATCAAACGCGACCACACTCCGTAACTGCCAAAGAGTACGGCTGATGTAAGGACGCTGAGAGCTCCGAAAGTTTTGTGATTACCAGCACTATTCATACACAGAAGTGTACCATATTCGCGATTGTAGATCGCTTGACGAGGGCTTGGTCGGCGGTTATACTGTGGTTCGTGCTTTTGAGGGGTTTATCCTTAGAAAACACTGTATTCAGGAGTAGCTCAGTGGTAGAGCAATCGACTGTTAATCGATTGGTCGTGGGTTCGAGCCCCACCTCCTGAGCATATAGAAAAATACACCCGTGCATGGGTGTATTTTTCTATTCTGTTCTCAGAAATGTGGATAAAATAGACTTCATCCTTATTGGATTAAGTCCAATGGGATCTGATCCAAAAAGGATAGATCTCACCACACGCTCCTCCTAAGGATGGACGACAAACGGAAGGTCTATCGCGCTAGAGAATTGATGCTCTGCGAAGCGATGGAATGAGGAGCGAACCGAGGCGTAGTTTTGATACTACGTCGAGGGAGCACCCGAACGAATCGCGAGTCCGCAGGATTATAAAAAGATCGGGTTGATCCCGATCTTTTTATAATAGAGCGCGATTATATAGTGCGAGAGACTAGTAATCCTGTAACTTTTGCATTGCCTTGTGATCTTTAATCGCTTGGAGCGCCTTTGCTTCGATCTGACGAATACGTTCACGTGTAACACCAAATTCCTGACCAACTTCTTCAAGTGTGTGTGAGATACCATCGATCAAACCAAAGCGCATTTCCAAAATCTTCTGCTCGCGTGGAGGCAAATCCGTGATCGCCTCTTGCACGTGATCGCGCAGTAATTGAAGTGAGGCAACTTGCGATGGACCCATGGTCTTCACATCTTCAATGAAGTCGCCAAGAGTTGAATCTTCGGAATCGTCATCACCAACAGATGTCTCGAGCGAGACAGTATCCTGAGAAATCTTGATGATGTGCAACACCTTATCAAGTTCGAGCGACATTTCAGCTGCGATCTCTTCTGGAAGCGGTTCGCGACCAAGCACCTGAATGAGCGAGCGTTCAATCTGCTGAAACTTGTTGATGGTCTCCACCATGTGCACAGGAATGCGGATAGTACGTGACTGATCAGCAAGAGAACGTGTGATCGCCTGACGAATCCACCACGTTGCGTATGTCGAAAACTTATACCCTTTGCGATAATCAAACTTTTCAACGGCGCGGAACAAACCGACATTGCCTTCTTGAATCAAATCAAGAAGCGACAGTGAGCGGCCGGTGAATTTTTTTGCAATCGACACAACCAAGCGCAAGTTCGCTTCGATCAAACGACGTTTTGCTTCTGGATCACCTTGCTCTTTGAGTTTTGCGAGACGAATTTCTTCTTCACCACGAAGAAGCGGCACTTTGCCGATTTCGCGCAAATACATCTGAATCGAATCGCCTGCGATGTCGCCGAGATCAAACGTCTTCACACGTTGATGCGTTTTCTTCATGACTTGATCCAAGATGCCTGCGTTGCCGACTGGTTTTTCTTGCGCTTGTGTTGGCGTTGCGTAACTCAAACCAGTACCAAGCGACGCTTTACCATCAGTACCTAAAATTTCGATGCCGTTGCTCTCCGCAAAATTCAACCAATCTTCAAATTCCAAAACATAATCTTCAAGATCAGGAAATGCGTAGAGCAATTCAACCTCAGTGAGGAAGCTTCGAGAACGACCTTTGATGACAAGTTTGTCTGCTGCTTCTTGTGGGAATGCAGCTCGAACATAACGAGTGCGCACAACTGGTTCAGTGTGCTTTACTTTTGCCTTTGCGGCAGGTTTCACTTTTTTTGACGCAGCTTTTTTGCCAGCAAGTTTTTTCTTGCTGTTGTGCAATACAGCTGAGCGAATGTGCTTCGCTAGCTTTTTCTTTATTGGCATACTTACCTCAATCGTTTCAAAAATTCTGTGTATTCATGAAGCTTCGCGACCAAAGTAACAACTTCGTCGTCTGCTCCATTTCTTTCCGCAGCAGCAATCTGCTGAGTGATATGGTCAATGCGAACCTTCAAACGTTCGCGTGAAAGTGCCTGCACAATTGTGCGATATTCTTGGGCACGTTGTACTGGTGTCATCCGACCATAGAGGTCCTCACCGATCATGGCTGCAGCTTGGAGAATATTGCGCAGCTCGGGTGAAGTGTGTATGCCCTCTAGTGATAATGTACCGGCGTGATTATACTGATTTTGGATCTCTTTGTAAAGTGTTTGCGTCTCCTCAGAGAGAAGAAGCTCCGGATCAAACGATTCTTCGCGAGTCACAGCGTAATCTTGCCACATGAGCGCGATCAAACGATCTTCAAGTTGGTCGACACGCGTTTTTTTACACTGCGGTTGTGGTACGACATTTTTTTGTGGTTGTGGAGTTACCGGTCGCACGGCTACTCGTGGCTTGAGTGCAATGTCAACTTGCTCTTGGATAACATTCACAGGCACATGCACAAGCTCTGCCAACCGTTGAACATAATGCGTGCGCTCAACAACATCTGGAAAAAGTGCGAGCATCGGAACAAGTTCGTGCGACGCTTTTTTCTTTTGTAACACTTGCGTAAGATCCAGTGGCGCGAGAACAGTATCAAAAGCATATTCCATGAACGGTTTTGCATTCACTGCAAGCTCGCGAAGCTGATCAGAATTTTCAAGAGCAATCTCGTCAGGATCTTTGCCGTCAGGAAGTGCGAGCACTTTGATATTCACTCCATTTTGGATCGCGAGTTGCATGCCGCGCCATGCAGCTGACTGCCCTGCCCTATCGCCGTCAAAGGCAAGAATGATATTGTTGGTGAATCGTTTGATAGTACGAATGTGGTCGAGCGTGAGCGCGGTACCAGAAGCTGCTACGACATTACGAAATTTTGCTTGATGGCAACCGATCACATCCATATACCCTTCGACAATCATCACCGCATCCATTTTTTTGATAAAGTTTTTTGCAAGATCAAGGCCATAGAGCACAGCGCTTTTATTGTAGAGAGCTGTTTGCGGAGAGTTGATGTATTTCCCTGCGTTCGGATCATCGTGCATGATGCGCCCACCAAATCCGATGACATTGCCATAGGAATTGTGGATCGGAAACATCAAACGCATACGGAAACGATCAAACCACTGCCCTGTTTTGCTTGAGCGCAGCGTTATCCCCGCTTCTTCCATTTCTTTTTCTGTGAAACCTTTCCCGCGAAGCGCGACAATAACGCCATCCCACGACTCATCACTGTACCCAAGACCAAATGCTTTGATGGTTTCATCGCTGAGCCCGCGCGTGCGTGCATATGTGAGCACGCTTGCATGTTGTGGATTCCACAGGTTACGAGTGTAATATTCCTGCGCAGAATTCAAGCAATCTAAAATTCGCGTTTTGCTATTGCTGTCTTCTCTGCGAACATTCTTCAGTTCAACGCCTGCTTTTTTTGCGAGCAGACGGAGCGCTTCCACAAACTCAACACTTTCCATCTCCTGCACAAAATTAAAAATGTCGCCCGACTTTGCGCATCCAAAGCAATGATAAAACTGTTTTTGTTCAGAGACAGAAAAACTTGGTGTTTTTTCATTATGAAATGGACAGCGCGCTTTGTACTGCGTGCCAGCTTTTTGCAACGGAATATATTCCTGAATCAGGTCTACAATATTGAGCTTCTCCTTAATCTCTTCAGTATTAGTCATAGCCCTTTGACTCTACAGCATGCACACCCCTCCGGCAAGGTAAAGCTGCTATTTTGCCTGTTTCCTGTACGCAACACGCTCTTTTTGAGGAAGACGTTCAATGGCATAGCGCAGCATGGTGCGAGGCATGTGATGCGCATGCGCATCAAGAAAATCGTGAAGCGCCTTGTCGTTACCTCTCTTTCCCATTTCACGCAGCATCCAACCGACAGCTTTTTGAATAAGATCATGAGAGTCGTGGAGTAAAATATTGGCGATCGCAATCGTGGATTTCGATTCACCTTTTTTGATTGTATAAAATGTTGCGATCATAGCAACACGTCGTTCCCAGAGTGATTTGGAACGAGCGAGCGTTGTGAGAAGCGTAGAATTCTTTGTGCGCACAACATACTCCCCAATCACTTGTTCTGCAGAGGTATCGACAAGATCCCAGTTGTTAATATATTTTTTGATCGAACGAAGATAGAGTTTTGCGATTGTATTTTTTATTCGTTCATCCCCTCTCTCGTATTGGTGAATAAGAATATAGAGCCCAACCATGCGTTCTTCATGAATAGGAGAATGTAAAAGTGTTGTCGCTTCGCTGAGTGGAATATCTCGAAATTCCTTGGCAATTGTACGCAACACAGGTACACGCACGCCACAAAAAATATCACCTTCAGAGTACTCACCTTTTCCCGTTTTAAAAAAAGTTTGAGAAATTCTCGCTCGTTCTTTTGAAGCGTGAGAACGAATACACTGTACAACAGCTGTACTATTCATCGTCGTTGACATACTATGGACGTAAATAACAACTTCCTATCACCATGATAATAATTGCGCACACTTTGTGCAGTAGTTGTTTTTTTTCTACATTCTCTTTAATAAGATGTGGGAAAAATAGAGTTAACGCAATTCCAAAAATAAATACAATAACAGGTTGTATAGCGTTTGAGAGTACAGCGACGATACCTACTGGCGCAAGAAGTGAGGCAAATCGAATACAGCCATTACCGATAAGAGTAATGGTTTCGTTTACTCCATTGATAGTTAAAAAGGATACAGATCGAAACGCGGAACGCATCGATGCGACAAAAGTACGACGATATCCGGGAATGCAAAGTAATATAATGCCAAAAATAGCAAGACCTACTTGTTCCCAAAACCAGGAATTCCAAAAATTATCTTCAGTTGCAAGGCCTCGAAAAATAACAGACCCTATAGCAAAACATAAACTTGCTATAAGCATATAGATGACGACCTCTTTTCGAAAACGAATTCCAACTCGCGTATCAACAGAGAGCAAAAGACCTCCGACAATGACGATGATAATAGCGATGATATTTTGCGAACCTAAATGTTGATGCAAAAAAATATAGGCCAAAATAACTGTGATAACTGGGGCAAGTTGAAAAAATGGAATAATAGTAGATGTGTCGTCGTACTGTAACGCCAAAAAATAAAAATACAAACCCAACGCATAGAGCACGCCAATAGAAGCAAGCAACAATGTTGAAGTGTGCATCGCCACCTCAATGCCTGGCGCAAAGAAAAATAACAGCGGTACAGAAAAAAAAGCGATAACAGAAGAGAATAATATCAAAATACTCGGGCCTGTCTGTACATGCAGACGAGAAAGAAGAAGTTTATCGATATAGTTTGTGGTTGCCCACAACAGAGCAGCCACAAAGGTGAGAACGATCCACATATTAGCGGACAGGGCCTTGGATGAAAGTCACTAAACGAGCAAGCAACCTGCGTGGCAAGATACGAGCGAAAGCAATCATTATTCGATTCATAGCTCCGTCAATGACCACGCGCTTCCCCGCGAGCATTCCGGAAATACCCGTTTGTGCAGCATCGCGCGCTGTTGCAATTCTTCCTTTGAATAAACGACTTCTGCCCATGTCAGCAGTTTTTGCAAAACCGGTCGATGTGGGGCCCGGACAGAGCGCGGTGACTGTCACACCGGTTCCGCGTAACTCTTCGTCAATTGCTTCAGAAAAAGAAAGTACGAATGCTTTTGTTGCATAGTACACGGCCATCAGTGGGCCGGGGAAAAATGCTGCGGTTGAGGCAACATTGAGAATGCGACCGCTCCCCCGTTGTACCATTTCAGGCAACACCAAACGAGTAAGCTGCACAAGCGTTTGCATATTCAACTGCATCATGTCTTCTTCTTTCACAGGATCGGTTTCAAGAAGGGCACCATACAAACCAACACCAGCGTTGTTGATGAGAATATCAATCGAGCAGCCAAGCTCACGCACACCGGTCATCACTTCGATTGCAGCTGAAGGAAGCGAAAGGTCAGAAACAATCATGTGCGCTTCGGTCTCAGACGACAAGCTATCAATCGCTTCTTGCAAACGTTCTTTGCTACGGCCAACAAGAATAAGTCGGTAGCCAAGGTTGCTCATGATACGCGCGCACTCTAAACCGATGCCGCTATTTGCGCCAGTGATGAGTACGGTCTGTTGAGAAGCGTCCATAACTATGAGCGAGGGATAATATAACTAAGCTCAACAATACCTGAAGGGTATGCTTTTGTCGAATATAAATTCAGGTTGTGCTCTCCGGGATGTTGAAACAACGGAACGCCTTCGCCAAGAATAATTGGAACAACAAATATGCGCACTTCATCAACTAAACGTTCGCGAATCATCGATGAAATGACATCGCCTCCACCCATCACCCACAACACGTGAATGCCTCGATGCAGCAAGCTGTCGACGACATCATGAGGAGTGCCTCCACAAAATTCAACAGGCGCGTGCGGTAAACGATCGTGATCTTGGTGCGTCAAAATGAATGTCGGTTTATCACGGTATGGCCAGTGATGCGTTGCAACAATTTTTTCATACGTGTGTGCGCCCATGAGAATTGCATCGACGGAATCTAAAAATTTTTCGTATCCATACTCTTCCCCGGTGTTGTTATATGTATCGAGCCAATCCACTTCACCATTGAGGCGCGCGATTTTTCCATCCAAACTCATTGCGATATAGACGATATGTTTTGTTCCGGTACTCATATCTGTTCGTGTAAAAAAGTGTTGATATGCGGCAACACTTCTTGAGCGTGGTTGAGCACAAGAATATGATCAGCATTATTGAGAATCACAGCGCGCGCATGTGGAAATTCTTTTTCGAGTTCAAGAGCATTTTTTACGGGGAAAATAGTGTCGCGTTTTCCATGGATCATGAGTACTGGGCATTGAATATGTTTTGCCACACCATCGCAACGCACGGAGAATGAATGATACGTGGCAAAAAGAAATGATCGAATGCCCGTTGCCGTAATGTCGGCGTACATACGCAACAGATTCCAATCGCCTGTGCCTGTATATCGGGGCGCATAAGTGACCTGTCGCCCGCGCGGATGCCGTACGGGAATATGCTGAAGCCAGCGCACAGGAAACATCAGCGCGCGAATAATGCGCGGGCCAACTCTGCGCGCAACATTGTACTCAGGGGCAAGAAACACAACGCGCGATGGAAGTGTAGGGTGCGCTTTAAGCAATTCAAAAAGCACAAGCGATCCAAGTGAATGTCCGATGATTATAGGTTGTGTGATATTCAAATAGTTCATTAGCGCAACACAATCCTCTGCCATGTGAGATAAGGAGTAATCGGAAAATTTCTGAGGGCGTGCTGAATATCCATGTCCACGTAAATCAAAAGAAAGCACGCGGTATTCAGTTGAAAAAAAATTTTCAAACTCTCCCCACGCAGAAGAGCTACCGGATAATCCATGAATTAACACTATGCTTTTTTCTGCATCAAACTTTCCTCCCAAACGATAATAGAGTCCTCTCTCTTCAAAGAAGTGCTCTGTCATACGAGCGAATAATACACCTCTTGGAGTTTGTTCACGCTTTGATGGATGTCAAAACCAAGTGCCAGCTCACGACTCTTCGCTCCTGCGCGCTCACGCTCTGTCACATCAGCGTATTTCAAAATTGCTCCTGCGAGAGCATCCGTATCAAATGGCGAAAAGAGCGAGCCATTATCCTGGACAAAAAAACGGGAAGCACTTTGTTCAGCATCTGCAATAATAATTGGCAACCCCGAGCTCATTGCTTCAAGCACCACCATGCCTTCAAGCTCGGCAAGTGAAGGAAGAACAAACACATCGGCAGCGTGGTATGAGCGTAGAAGATCGGCATCAGAAACTTTACCCGTAAAACGAACAGCATCAGCAACATCAATTTCTTTCGCGAGCTCTTTCATCTCCCCTTCCATGTGACCAGCACCAACAATCCACAGTACGGCATTTGCATTTTTGGCTACGACTTTTGGAAATGCCTTGATGAGGGTTTCAACATTTTTTTCTGGGTGCAAGCGACCAACATACAACACAACATACGCGGATTCTGATGTTGAGTGTTGAGCACGAAATTCCATATCACGCTTTGGAACAAACATATCTGTGTGCACACCGTTCGTAATGACTGCTTGTTTTTTTCCGTTCAGATGCTTCTTCAAACACTCACGAGCAAACTCAGTTGGAAAAATCAAATAATCTGCGGATTTGTATATCAAGCCCATGTACCGATCAAACGATGCATTGAGCGGTGAGCGCAATGCTTTAATTGGTACATGCATAAACGTATTTTCAGGTTGAGCATGTGAGTGCGCAACAACTGGAATGTGCATTTCACGTGCAACACGACCAGCGATCATTGATGAGGGTGTAGGTATCAATAAGTGAACAATGTCGATGCGTTCTTTTTTGAAAATATCTTTCAAGTATTTTGGCCGCGGCAGAATAATGCGCCACGCACCTTCTGACTTTGGTAGTGGCACAGAACGAAAACGGTACATCATAAAACCGCTGTCTACCCCATCCTCGGGATGCTCGGGTGAAGCGGCTGCGATAAAAATAACGGTATGCCCTTTTGCTTTTAACAACTCAGCAAAGCGCCATGTGGAGACAAAGACACCAGCAACATAGTCACTAATGGGATCACATATCATTGCTATCCGGAGTGGTCGAGGCAGAGCCATAACTTTCTATAGGTCGAAGGATAAAACGTCGGATAATAAACACTAGCACGATGAGTACTACTATACTGACAAAAGCAGAAACAATATTCAAGGCACCAAGAATTTGTTTGTACGCATGCCCAAAAAAGTATCCAAGTACCAAAAAAAGAAGGGCTTGTATGGCGCTCACAAGCCCACACATGCGCACATATCGATGATATGGAATTCTGATTGCCCCTGCAGTAAGCAATCCTGTAACACCAATACCATGAGCAATCTTAGAAAAAACTAAGGCTTTTTTTTGATGAGTCTTAAAAAAAAGTGTCACCCGCTCTCGCTTCTCTTCTGTGATACCAAAAATACGTGCAAATCGATGAACATGTCGATACCCCCATCGACCCATGATATACAAACCTGCATCGCCCAACATATCGCCAAGTACTACGATACCATACACACTCAACAGCGACAGCTCACCAAGAGATGCCATAAATCCACCGATAAGAGTTGCAACAGGACCTTCAATAATAGCAATAGGAAGCAAAATCCAAATGCCATATCCGTCTATAAATTGTGTGAACGTCTCAAGGGTCATTAGCTATATGATACATCAAACTTATCAATACAAAAAGCTACTATATATAAGTAGCTTTGATGCGGAGGGTAGGAGATTCGAACTCCTGATACCTTTCGATATACACGCTTTCCAGGCGTGCGCACTAGACCGCTATGCGAACCCTCCAGGATCCGTTGAAGCTTATGTATTCTACAGATTTTTTGCTTTTCAGCAAGAGTGCAGACTTTACTTCTTCTCAGGCCAGATTTGATTTCCAGCATCATCAAAAACGATAATAGCGTCAACCGGGCAACTTTGCGCTGCACTCAAGATATCTTCATCAGAGTCTCCGTTTTGTTGTTTAATCACGACCAAATTTTCATCGTCTAATCCAAAGGTATTGTTGGCGAGCACTTCGCAGCTTCCTGCGGCGATGCATGCTTCGCGGTTGATTTCTACTCGATATGCCATATTATCAAAGAATACACTATATTAATTTCACATACAACCATAATGCAGATATTACACTAATGCGCTGTCGTGCAGGCTATGAAGCGACCGAGGCGTATGTGCAATACGTCGAGAGAGCTGAATAGTCGAACGACAAGCCGCGAAGCGGTTATGAACAGCAGCGCGGCCAGCTGTGCTGGACGGCAGGCTGTTCATAACAGTAGTGAAATATATGCGTTATGGTTATGGGTCAAGATCGGTCTCAGGAGCGCCCCCTATATATTTTGGATGGAGCACATAAGCATCAATAACTGCTTGCACAAAAGCAAACACTTCACGCACCCTGTATTTCAAACTCCACGTATACGAACGCAGGCTTGCAGAAACCCCTTCAACATCAATGCCCTGAGCAGAACATAACATCAACGCACGTGGCAGATGGTATGTTTGAGTAACGAGAATTGCGCGCTCAATCCCCCAAATCTCTTTTGCGCGTGCGCAGGTGTCGTATGTTCTGCGTCCGGCAAAGTCTGTATACACATCACCTTCAGGTATGGATTTTTCGTTTACCAGATACCGCATCATGTTGCTTGGTTCGTCGTAATCTATGGTTGAATTATCGCCAGAGACCAGAATGCGTTGCACTTTTTTATCGAGATACAGTTGCGCGGCAACATCAAGACGATCTTCCAGTATATCTGATGGAGTACCATCAGATTGAATGCCTGCACCAAATACAATGGCAACTGGCTGGGGGGCAATAACGTAAATGCTTACCACTTTTTGAAGGTTTGATAAAAAGAGTGTTACACAGATTATTCCTACTACAGTACAAAGAAGTAGGATAGTAAAAGCCCACACCATCCAGCTTCGCAACACACTTAAAAACTTCCACATCATAATGAAGAACGATAGCAAGATCTGTTCACAGAATCAATCTTGACTCAGGGCTATTTTTTGCGTACTATCTTGTATGCTTTGGCCCTATCGTCTAACGGCTAGGACAGATGGTTCTCATCCATCAAATAGGGGTTCGATTCCCCTTGGGGCTACGAAAGAAAAACTCTCGCCATACATGGCGGGAGTTTTTACTTTTATTAACCTCAACGGGGAATCGAAGGGTAGACGCGAGGCAAACACATAGTGTGAAGCCGAGGCGTAGGCAAGGCCGCGGTGCGGCGTTGCCGTCTACCCAGGAGCGTATTCCCCTTGGGGCTACCACTGATTCATGAGTCAAAATTTGAGAGTAGTTTTGTAAAAACAATTCATTTTTAAAATTTGATTTTTTGATATTTTTACTGTATAATTTTATTGATTTATGCTGACTTCGGATATCAAAACCGTCCTGTGGGATATACCGCAGGATCAAATCAAAACCTTGCCGCAGGAATTTATTATCCAACGCGCTTTAACATACGGCGGAGTACGTTTAATTACTCAACTCATGCATCAGTACGGTTCTAGCACCGTCAAAACTGTATTGCATAACATGAAATCAGGAGCGATCACTCAAAAAAAACAGTATTACTTAGAACAGTATCTGTTACCATGAATCTACATTTAACAACTGTCAGTGCGGACATGCGTGAAATCGCCCAAGGCGTTTTTACTGCGTGTGATGCAAATTATTATCTCGCTGGAGGCACCGCTCTGGCATTACAAATTGGTCATCGCAAAAGTGTAGATTTTGATTATTTTATTGCCAACGATATTGATACAAAACAGCTACAACAACAACTCACTGCCATTTTCCCAACCAAAAAAATTGACATTACGTTTGAACAGAAAAACACCCTGTGGTGCCTCATTGAGGGTGTGAAGGTATCCTTTATTACTCGACTGGATGCTTTAGTAAGACCGGTAGCTACTGAAGGTATGTTTCGTCTAGCCAGTGTTCGCGATATTGCGGTGATGAAGTTATCCGCTATTTGCAGCAGAGAAGAATATAAAGATTACTTTGATCTTGCCTGCATGACACAACATGCCGATGCTAGAAGTTGGGTGACCGACTGGGAACGTATCTATGCGAACGTTGATCCAACAAGTTGGCTCGTAGCCCTAGCTGCCATTGATTCAATGATTCGTATTCCGCTAGATATCTTTCCACCGTACAATCAAATAGACGTGAAGACGGTATTACGTAAAACCATCACAGACATTACGAGGCTATTTTAATAGTGCGAATTGAACACGAAGTGTCAAACCGAGGCATAGTGTATGCTCCGGTGGAGCATACACGTCTACTCTAGAGGAGATTCCCTGCCTGTCTGCCGGCAGGCCCTTCGGGCTACATGTCAGATCGATTCGTCTTGTCACTACCGCCATATCGTGTATCATAACCTAATGAGCTCTCCCCGTGAACGCTTTGTTATGCATGAAAATCCTCGTAAACGTATAGAGAGTTTTGCGTCGGTTAGAGGTATAGGGTCGATAGCTTGTACTCCATATGACACTATTGTTAGTGTGCGTGACAGCATTGATGTAGTATCAGATCATGAACTGGCACAAATAATGGGCCGACTTGATCTGACAACCCTCGTTCCAGAAGATGCAGCTCGTCGTCTCATTCTTTATGAACACGCCGATTTTGCCAGTAATGCCTATAGAATTACTGGCATGGATTTCAAACTGCCCTATGTAGACCAACCTCACAAGTTAGTAACCCCTTCTATCGATGGCAGCGTAAATTTGTACACACATCGCACTGTACAATTTCCGAATGCTAGCCAATGGGCTCATACATATAAGTATACAGTTTATGAGAAAGCTCCCTTATA
>JAHBAR020000016.1 GCA_018500015.2 Candidatus Kerfeldbacteria bacterium
AAAGTCAATGTGATTCGCGAAACCCGCATCGTTGAGTACGCGAGATAATTTCACCGATTAAGACGCAGGTCCTGCCATGTCGTTCGCGAACGACATGGCCTGTCACCTGCATTTCCCTGTCCCTGGAAAAATACCACATCATTTACCTGCTGATGTGGTATTTTTCATGTCCAGAGAACCCATGCAGGCGCCACCCGCTGGACATCATAGAAAATTATCTTGCGTCTCAACTCAGGGCTCTCAGCTCAGCGTAAGGAAAAAACACTCGAGAATGAACCGAGTGTTTTTTGTGCGAGTGACAAAACGAGCTGCATGTTGCATACTCATCTCATATGAACACACTTCGCGTATTGTATTTTGGTGATGTGGTAGGGCGGCACGGTCGACTTGCTGTCACGAAAGCTCTCCAAGAATGGAAAGAGGAACTTGCACCTGATTTGATTTGCGCCAACGTCGAAAATCTTGCACACGGTTTTGGAATCACCGAAAGCACCATCCGCGAACTCGAAGCAGCTGGCGTACACATCATGACCTCAGGCAACCACATCTACGACAACGATGCAGGTGTACAATTTTTGCGCGACAAAAATCCGAAGAATGTCATAAAACCTGCCAACTATCACGAATCCACTCCAGGCGCTCGCTTTGCCACACGCACAGTGAAAGGCGCGCCCGTGCTCGTCGTCAATCTGCTTGGCCAAACATTCATGCCCGAAGAAGTGGCTTCACCATTTGAAACCGTCAAAGACATTGTCGACACATTCGCATCGTCAGAAACTATCGTGATCATCGACCTTCACGCCGAAGCCACTGGCGAAAAATATGCGATGAAATACTTTATTGAAGGTAAAGCCTCGCTTTTGGTGGGTACACACACTCACATTGTAACTGCAGACGAACATATATCTACAGGAGGATTAGGCTTTATTTGCGACATCGGATTTTCCGGCGCCGCTGATTCCTCGCTTGGCATGGACGCGCAACGCGTTCTGCACAAGGTGGTATACAACCAACCCGTGCACCTTGAACCGCCGCAAGAAGCCTCGCGCATTGTGGCTCGTGCGGTTGTGTGCGACATCGACATCGCAACAAAAAAAGCAGTGCGTATCGCACGCGTTGACCGCACCTACAACGTTTAATATACTATCTAAGGACGCGCTGAGTTAAGAAATTGGCGCAATGCGCGGTTGTGGAACGCTTGAGCGCGACCGAGGCGTAGTGGGAACTACGTCGAGAGAGCCGAAAGCGTGAACAACAAGTCCTGAGCATAGCAAGGGATCGTCAGGCTTTGCCTGCGACAGTGTGCTAATTTATAACTCAGCAAATATGAATAAAGCAAAACTTGCGGAGGTGCTCGCTGAACGCACTGGTTTTACAAAAAAACAAATGGAAGTTGCGGTCGACACTCTAGTCGACATCATTGAAGAGCGTCTCGCTGCAGGTGAAGAAGTCACGCTCGCAGGCTTTGGCACATTTCTCGCCAAGTTCCGCTCTGCTCGCATGGGTGTGAATCCACAAAAACCCGAAGAGCGCATCTCGATTCACTCAGTCACCATCCCAAAATTCAAAGCTGGAAAACGATTGAAGGATCGGCTAAAAGCTCAAGCATCAAAAACACAACATGAAAATACCGCGCTGTAAACGCGGTATTTTATCTTGGCAAACGTTTATTCAATAGAAGTGTGAGACACACTTTCGTCTAGTACATCAATAAGCTCTACCTCTGCACTATTGCCGTCAAACTGCGCCGTTACGATCACATACATTCCATCTGCGTTTGCTTGAGCAACTTTTGCAACGTAGACCACCTTTGGAAGTGTCTCGCCAAATATTACTTGCGTGCCAGACATTTTTGTCCACGCAATCTCATTGTATGTCACAGAGGTTATCGCGACATCAGCCATGACATCTCTTGCTTCCTCCACCGCTGCATCAAAATCAGCCTGCGTCTTATTTCTCTGCAACGTATAGGTGAGTGCTGCAATTGCGCCATCGCGAGGAGTTGTGTCGAGCGGAGTAGGTGAGATATAGATGATGTCCGAATCACGACCGGGATCGCTCGAAAGTCCGGAGTCAAGATATAGATGGTAACCTAGTGGGTAGGCAATCGCTATCGCAAATAAACGGGGTGTGAACGTTTTCCATGTTACGTCAGCAGTGTTTACATTGCCAGTGTTTGATGTCTCAACAACCTTTCGAGCAACCTTCACCCAAACATACTCAAATGGGTTACCGAGAACTTTTGTGGCAGTAATAGTGCCAAGCGCAACGCCAACAATGAGTAGCGTCACAAGATAAGCGATGATGCGTGTATTTTTCATATACAGTAAGTGTAGCAGCCTCAACAGATCTCTACAACGCGCGGAGTGACGAGTGTTGCGAGCTTTTAACTCTAACTCACTCCTACTCTTCGCATCCTTCCTCGACACTCAGATGAAAAAAATCCCAGAAGGGAATTTTTGTTTGATGTGGGCGCAGAAGGATCGGCCTCGGCTCTCGTCGGCTTCCACCTCCTCGGCCTGGCCACCAGCTCGCGGCTTTTCTCGCCACATGCTCGAAAAGCAGCGCTCCACTGTTCTCATCCTTACGCAAGGCACGCAGGTGCCTTGCTCTGCTTGCCGCACAAAAATAAAACCCCACACAAGGCGGGGATTTATTTTTGTGGGCGCAGAAGGATTCGAACCTTCGACCAATTGCTTAAGAGGCAACTGCTCTAACCAGCTGAGCTATGCGCCCATGAGAAACGATACTTTCCACAACTCACCAAAAATGTTTAATGCTGCATGCGACGAAGCGCTGGAGCGAAACGCTCGTCCCACAGGGCGTTGTGAAGCGGGCCACCAGCTTCGCTGGTGGGCAGGCTTCATACGCGCATGCGCAGTTAACATTTTTGGTGCGCCCGCCAGGAATCGAACCCAGAACCTCTTGGTCCGAAGCCAAGCGCTCTATCCAATTGAGCTACGAGCGCAAAAATGCCTGTACACCATAGACCAAAAACACCTCGCTTGTCAACGCAGACAATGAGATTTATACTAGTGCGTGAACATTGATTGTTTTTCACTATGGCTACTATAAAATTTGTTGACGACGACCTTACTGTAAACGCTGCAGTTGGCCAAAACCTTCGCGACATCGCACAAAACGAAGGTTCTACAATTCCATTTGGTTGCGAGCTCGGCGTTTGCGGCACCTGTCTTTCTCGTGTGCAGGCACCAGAGGGTGCAATCTCTTCAATGGAAGAACAAGAAAAAGAAACCCTCGAAGCGCTCGGCGCAGAAGTTGACTGCCGCCTTGTCTGCCAATGTCGCGTTGAAAAAGACGACGATATTACGATTACGAGCGCTCATTAATGTCACAGCTCACTACACTTCTCTTTGACTTCGACGGCACACTCGTAGAGTCAACATCCAAACACACAGAAGCGATTATCCGTGCGTTTTTGGAACATGTACCAAATTCAGAGGTAGACCCTGACGAACGCAAAGCCTACATCGGCACAGACTACAGCGTGACAATCCGTGGCATGCTCGCACAACGCGGCATTGACGACGATGAGCTTGTACAAAAAATTGTTGAACGTATTGACGTACATTATGATGCGCTGCACAGCGGAATCTCAACAGTAGCAGGATCACCAGAATTTGTTCGTGCTGTACATGCAGCTGGCTTTCGCTTAGGTGTCGTCTCTGGTGCAGGAAAAAAACATATTTTGCAAACTCTTGATCAACTCAAGCTCAGAGATCTTTTTGAAATTGTGGTGGCGTGGGAGGATGTTGATGCGTATAAGCCACACCCAGAACCATACCTCAAAGCGATGCGTGAGCTTGGTGTTCAAGCTTCCGAAACACTCGCGTTCGAAGACACGCCTGTGGGTGTTGAAGCAGCGTGGGTCGCGGAAATTCCTGTTGTCGGTATCCTCACCACATTCAATGACGAAGAGCTCCACAAAGCAGCGCGAACAGTGCGCGACTTCACTGAGCTTTCCATCACAGACCTTCATACGCTTCACCAAAATCGCGATGTCTAAAGTTGCTCTCATTACTGGTGCAAGCGGAACTGTCGGTCGCATCTGCACAGAATATTTTTCACACAATGAGTACGATCTCGTGGTGCACAATGTTAGCGACGGCGATCTCACCACTCAGGAAGGCATTGCATCGCTCAAAAAAAACGCAGAACAAAAATATGGTCGCGTTGATGTTGTTATTCATACACTCGGCGATTTTGTTTCCACACCTTTGATCAACATGTCGTACGAAGATATGCAGCGCGTCATCAACACCAACATTACCTCAACACTTTTGCTCACTCAAGCGCTCGTACCACTCATGCAAAAGCAGGGAAGTGGGCGCTTTATTTTTTTCAGCGCAGCGCATGCGCAAGATGCAACTGCTCGTCCGCGTACAACACTCTACACCATCGCAAAGTCGGGGGTAGCAACGCTCACACAACAACTCGCGAATGATTTCGCAACGCAAAACATTACTTTTTCCTGCATCGCACCTACAACGATCGAAGGCGCCGAGTTTCCACTCAGCACTCCGACGCGCACATCCATCACCGCAGCCGACCTCACTCGCACCATCGACTTCCTTCTCTCTTCACCCCACACTGCCGTTAACGGAACCACGATTACTTTGTCTGATGGATGGCTGCCAACGTAACACTAAACAACAAGATTGCCGCGTCGACACGTCGCTCGCGAGCGACGTGTCTCCTCGCAAGGACAAACCTTCTGCATGTCATCGCGAGCGAAGCGTGGCGATCTCTAAGGCGAAGCCTTAGGTACCTTTTGGCGTCACCCGCTGTCATTCATGTAGCGTAGCTCTATACATCCATCATGGAACCTGCGGAACTTGGCGTGGGCTTGGTCCGCCTGAAAGGCGGCCACGCCAGTGAGCAAGAGGTGCCGCCTCCCGCAGGAGGAGGCGGACACCGTTTCCATGGGGAGGTGTAGAGCGGAGCAAAACTGAATGACAAACACTCTTTTTTTTGATACTCTGCTTGCATATGTCTCAACAATCAGTGCAATGGAAAATCGGCGGAGAAGCAGGCTTCGGCATCATGACCACAGGCCTCATTTTTTCTCGCGTCATGGCGCGCGGCGGCCTCAAAACGTTTGCATATCCTGAATACCCATCCCTTATTCGCGGCGGTCACAACACGTATCAAGTGACGGTCGACCCAGTGCAAAGCACATCGCAACTCCACACTGTGCATCTTCTCGTTGCACTCAATCGCGAGACCATCACACTTCACGAAGCAGAGCTCGCTGACAACGCAGCTGTTGTCTACGATCCAGATGACTGGGGAACAGAGACCCCAACACTCACACACGCAACCGCAACACTCGTTGCTGTTCCTCTCACAGCGCTCACCAAGCAACTCGACTCAGCACGCGTTGCTCGCAACACTGTAAGCTTAGGCGCATCGTTTGCATTGCTCAACTATCCGTGGGAAATCGTGGAAGGTGTCATCAACGATTGGTTTGGTCGCAAAAAACCAGAGCTCGCTGCCAAAAATCTCGCGCTCACCAAAGCTGGTTACGACGCAGTCATCGGTAAATACAATTTTCCACATCATGTTGCACCTGTCGCCGGCGCACCAAAACAAATGGTGATCTCAGGCAATGGTTCAATTGCGATGGGCGCAATGAAAGCGGGCATGAAATTCTACGCTGCGTACCCAATGACACCATCCTCTGACATCTTAGGCTATCTCGCGCGACAAGAAGACACCATGGGCTTGGTGGTCAAACACACTGAGAGCGAAATCGCCGCGATGAACATGGCAATTGGCGCTGGATTTGCCGGAGTGCGCGCAATGACCGGCACATCAGGCGGCGGCTTTGCACTCATGGTCGAAGCGTTGGGCCTTGCTGGCATCGCAGAAGTTCCTGTTGTCGTTGTCATGGGTCAACGCCCTGGCCCTTCAACTGGCCTTCCAACATGGACATCACAAAGCGATTTGCGTTTTGTGCTCCACGCTTCACAGGGCGAATTTCCTCGCATCGTTCTCGCTCCTGGAGACGCACAAGAATGTTTCTACGTGACATATCACGCATTCAACCTCGCAGAAATCTACCAACTCCCAGTGTTGATTCTCGTCGACAAATACGTGCAAGAATCGTGGCAGTCTGTGGAACCATACGACACATCAAAGCTCACTATCGATCGTGGCAGTTTGCTGAGCGCTGAACAAGTGCTTGCGCGCAACGAAAAACATTTCAAGCGCCATGAGCACACAGACACAGGCATTTCACCTCGCACCGTTCCTGGTGTCCCGGGCGGCGTTCACATAGCATCATCGTACGAACACAATGAAGAAGGATTCACCACAGAAGACGAACTCGAGACGACAAAGCAAAATGACAAGCGCATGCGCAAACTCGACACGTACTTAATGAAGCACGCACACGGCCCACAATTTTTCGGTCCAGAAAATGCCGACATCACTATCGTTGGTTGGGGCTCCACCAAGCTCACCGCACTCGCAGCTGTGCGCATCGCAGAGGAGCGCGGCATCTCGATGAACTACCTCCACTTCACAGAAATCTATCCGCTTCCTGTTGCGCAAACCGTGGAAGCCTTCAATCGCACCAAAAAAACTCTGTGCGTTGAGGGCAACAAGCTCGGCCAATTCGAACAATGGGTGTTTGAAAATACCGGCATCCGCATGACAGGAAATTTCCACAAATACGGCGGCCGTCCGTTCTACCCAGAAGAGATTATTGAACAGGCTTTGAACCTCATCTAACGCCTATGGACACTCCAACACTTCTCAATCTTCAAACCGTTGAATCTCCAGACTGGTGCCCAGGCTGCGGCGACTTTGGCATTCTCATGGGCATCAAAAAAGCGATCGTCTCACTTGGTCGTCCGCTTCATGACACCATCATCGTCTCGGGCATCGGCTGCTCAGGTAAACTCAACCACTTTGTGAACGTCTACGGCTTCGAAGGGTTGCATGGTCGCACACTTCCTGTTGCTCAAGCGATCCACTTGGCAAACTCCAAACTCAACGTCATCGCAGTTGGCGGCGACGGCGACGGCTATGGCATCGGCATGGAACACTTCATGCACGCGATGCGCCGCAACATGAACATCACCTACATCGTACACAACAACCAAGTGTACGGCCTCACAAAGGGTCAGTACTCTCCAACAATGGAAGTTGGTCGCAAGACATCTTCGTCGCCTCATGGCACGCTCGAAATTCCTGTGAACCCAATTGCGATGGCGATGGCAGCTCAGGGCGCAACATTTGTCGCGCGCGGATTTGCTGGCGACATCAAACACTTACACGAACTTATTCTCGGCGGCATCAACCATCAAGGGTTTGCGCTCATCGACGTGTTGCAACCGTGCGTGACGTTCAACAAAGTAAACAACTACGATTTTTATAAAGCGCGCGTGTACAAGCTTCAAGAAGACACCACGTACGACACGACCAACGCAGCTATGGCAACCGAGCGCTCCAAAGAATGGGAGAAGCGCATCGCGATCGGCATCTTCTACAAAGTCGAACAACCACAGTACGAACAACATATCTCAGCCCTCCGCGAAAAACCGCTCGTCGAACACGACATCTCCAATATCGATATCTCTCCTTTATATAAGGAGTTCATGTAAGAGGTTGCCACGTTAACTCACCCCTGTTGTTGTGGGCGAACGTTATTGAGTGTGGACGGATTACTCATATACGAGAACGCAACCTCACGAGAAATTTCTCCTTTTTCGTAAAGTGCGCGAATATCTTGGTCGAGCGTTTGCATCCCTTGCTCTGCACTCGTCTGCAACACCGTTTTCATTTGTGCAACTTTATTTTCGCGAATCAAATTTGCAATCGCTGGAGAGTTGACTAAAATTTCGCGCGCAGCAACGCGTCCACCACGAATGCGTGGAACAAGTTGTTGTGAAATAATTCCACGCAGCTCAAGTGAAAGTTGTACGCGAATTTGATCTTGCTGGTATGGAGGAAAAATATCGACAATGCGATCGATCGTTTGCGCAGCGTTGAGCGTATGGAGTGTTGCAAGCACTAAGTGACCAGTCTCTGCAACAGTGATTGCTGCCGCGATGGTTTCGAGGTCGCGCATTTCACCAACCATGATCACGTTTGGATCTTGGCGCACAACGTGCTTGAGCGCGTCAGGAAAAGAAAGAAAATCTGTATGTAATTGACGTTGACGAATCAGAGAGTGCTTTGATGCGTGTAAAAATTCAATTGGATCTTCAAGCGTTACAATATGCTCCTTACGTTCTGTATTTATAAAATCAAGCATGGCCGCAAGTGATGTCGACTTGCCAGAGCCGGTCGGACCTGTCACCAAAATCAATCCTTGACGCATATGCAACAAATCATACACAATCTGCGGGAAGTACAACTCTTGAATTGTTGGAATGCGGCTACTCACAATGCGAGCAACCAAGCCTACGTGATCACGCTCCCAATGCAGGTTCACACGAAAGCGACAGCTGCCGGGAAGTTCGTACGAAAAATCAAGCTCACGGTCTTGCATAAATTCATTGCGTTGCCCATCAGACAAAATGGAAAAACACAACTCTTCCGCCATCGCTTGTGTGAGCACAGGATATTCTTTCAACTCAATGAGCTCTCCATTAATGCGCAACAAGGGGTGGCTATCAACAGCAATATGAACGTCAGATGCCCCTTTTGCAAAGCCAGCTTGAAAAATATCTTGAATTGGCATGCTCATATTATTCTATTGTACAGTACTTTTCGATAAAAATAAAAACAACAAGATTGCTTTGCTTCGCTCGCAATGACAACAGAAAGGCTGTCATTGCGAGGAGATACGTCGCTCGCGAGCGACGTGTCGACGTGGCAATCTTATTGTTTGGTTTTTAAAAACCGCTGTTAAGCGGTTTCTTTTTTTTCTTGAGATTTTGCGTGCAAACGAAGGAAGTAAATTTGCTGCAACCATGTAATGAATGTGGATATAAACCAGTATAATGCGAGGCCTGCCGGAAACTGGTAACCAAAGATAACTGTCATAATCGGGAAAATATAGAGCATCTGTTTATTGAGCGCTGCGGTAATATCTTCGTCTTTAGAGCCGGCGCTACGCATTGGTGCTTTTTTGGTGGACAACATTTTCGCTTGCAAAAACTGCATGATACCAGCAGCAACAGCGAGCAAGATGTTGTGGTTTTTTTCCAAGTTCAAAAATCCAAAAGAGATGTGGCTAATTGGAGTTGACATGTATGTTGTTTTTAAATACCCATACAAATGTTCAACCTGCTCTGGCTTCAACAAGCCGGTATCTGTGGTAATCACTCCTGCACGGAACACTTCAAAGAGTGCAAGCAAAATCGGCAATTGGACCAACAACGGCAAGCAGGAAGAAAAAGGGTTTACCTTGTTGTTCTTGTAGTACTGCATGATTTGTTTGCCAAGCTCTTCTTTGTTGTCGGCATATTTCTTCTTGAGCTCTTCAATTGCCGGTTGTGCATCTTGCAAGCTGCGTTGTGCACGCATCTGTTTGAGCGATGGATAAAACAACACCGCCTTAATCAAAATAGTCAAAATAATAATCGCAATACCAAGGTCCTGAAACGCAATCGTATTGTAGAGCCACATCAACAAATTAAGGAGGGGCTCGTAGAGAACAGTGTTAAAGAGTTCAAACATAAAAAATTTCATTTGTAAGACGGTGGCACCGTTTGCCACACTGCTGCTTAGTATAACGGATCATGGCCTCCTTGGGAAAAGGGGTTACATCGCAGCACGCGCCAGCCACCTTTGAGCACGCCGCGAACAACGCCGTATCGCTCGATAGCATGGATAGTGTACACCGAACAGCTTGGGTAGTATCGACACCCAAGAAAAGGGAAAAGATGGCGTAATGGGCCATGGTCAGGGGAGAGGGTGCGCTGATACAAGTGGATGCATGCGATCAAGAAACGCCTCATATAAGAGAAGCTTTTTTAAGTGCAATGTTCAAATCTTGCGAAAGTTCGCTAAATTCTGCGCTTTTTCCTTGATGCTTGAGTGAAATTACCACTTGAAACCCCCTTTTTGGCTGAATTTTGGCTAAAATTGAACGAATTTGACGTTTTTTTCTGTTACGATCAGTGGCATTTTTGAGTACTGCATTCGAAACAACCACCCCAAATTGGGTGGTTGTAGAGGCGCTTTTCAGGGTAGAAACTTTGAAAAAGCGCGAATGAACGGTGTTTCCCGATGCATACACAGCCTCAAACTCTTTGCGTGTACGCAAACGTTGGGCTTTTGGCAGCATATTACGCTGAAAGCACTTTGCGGCCTTTTGCGCGACGAGATTTCAGCACTTTTGGAGAGCGGCGAGTGCGAGAACGGAAGCCGTGAACGCGTTTGCGGCGGATTTTGCTTGGTTGATAGGTTCGTTTCGTAGACATACAGAAATATAAAACTAACACTGACTATAACAGAACGAACAGCCATGGTCAACTCCTCCTTGTTCTTAAAGACGCGGGGCCTGTCGCCCACGTATCCCACCGTCCTCGAGCCTTCGGCTCTGCGCGGCGGCGGGGGCCCTACGTCTGGTGCCACCCGCTGTTTTGTTGTTTCTTCAAACGGAGGAGCTGCTCACCCTTTTAGCCAGGGCTCTCGGAGGTAGTGAAAGCTTGGTGTATTGCGTAAGCAGTACTTTCACTGCCGAGAGGGAAGGCCGCGCTCCGCAGGAGAGCGCGGACCTGTACCTGGGCTAAAAGGGTGGCAGCGATACACACCTTGTACACAGGCTATGCACATTTCCACATGCGGGCGAGTCTGTGGGATATCCACAGGCTGTGATACACTGTGATTCTCAAATCATTTTCAATGGATCATGACTAACGAACAACTCTGGGAGGCGACTCTCGGCGAGCTTGAACTTGTGCTCTCAAAAAGCAGCTTCAATGCATGGCTTGATGGTACATTTATCTACAAAAACGAAAACAACAATATTGCTGTTGGTGTCCCGAGTGATTTTCATCGTCATTGGATTGAAGCGCATTGCCACCAATCTATCCTCAAAGCATTGCGCCGCGTCTCTGATGAAGACATCAAAACCGTCACCTATCAAGTAGCGACGAAAAACAAAAAATTTATCGCTGAAACTACTCGCGAAACACCGCCCGCTCAACACACAACAACTCCAGTGCAAGAACCAAGCAGCGAAGCGGTGCGCGCAGTTGCTCAAGCCAACGACATGCCGATGAGCGACTTTGGTTTGAATCCTCGCTACACATTTGAAAACTTTGTCGTCGGCAAAAAAAATGAGCTTGCACACGCAGCATGTCTTGCTGTCGCTGAAAACCCAGGCCTCGTCTACAACCCGCTCTTCATTTATGGTGGCGTGGGTTTGGGTAAGACACACTTAATGCAAGCAGTAGGCAATACAGCGCTCAAAAAAAATTCGCGCACCAAAATTTTGTATGTGAGTTGCGAAACATTCACCAACGAATTCATTCGCTCGGTTGGTGAAGGTCGTGCAGAACAATTCAAAGACAAATATCGCTCGGTCGACATCCTTATGGTCGATGACATTCAATTTCTTGCGGGAAAAGAGGGGACTCAAGAGGCCTTTTTCCACACATTTAATCACCTACATCAAAATAACAAACAAGTCATCCTCACCTCAGACCGCCCTCCACGAGCAATTCCAACACTTGAACACCGCCTTATCTCGCGCTTTGAAGGTGGGATGATCGTTGATGTCAATATTCCTGATCTCGAAACACGTATCGCCATTTTGGGCCAGAAATGCCAAGAAAAAAACTCCCCAATGAACAATGAAATCCTTCAATTCATTGCTTCAAGTGTGCAACATAACGTCCGTGAACTTGAAGGCGCACTTAACCGCGTGATCGCATGGCATCAACTGAACAAAACCGAGCCAACACTGGAATCAGTAAAACAAGTGCTCTCGTCGTTATCACAAACACCTAAACGTGGAGCGGTCACTACAAAAAAAATTACCAGCACTGTTGCTGAATACTTCGAAATCGAACAAAAAGATCTCACAGGCAATTCACGCAAAAAAGAGCTTGTTGTTCCTCGACAAATCGCCATGTTCCTCATGCGTGAAGAGGTGCACGCATCGTACCCCAATATCGGTCAAGAGCTCGGCGGCAGAGACCACACCACAGCAATGCACGCCTGCCAGAAAATCGAACAACTTAAAGAAGAGGATGAAAAAATAAGCAATGACATCTCTCTCATTAAACAACGACTGTATAATTCCTGAATAAAATGTGAGCCTCGTGTGGAAAACAATGTGTATGAGATGAGGACAAAAACTATTCAAAAAATTCATTTGTACTTTTCCACACCTCACTCGCAACTCTCACACAACAGCTTTTCACACCCAACCCACAACACTCACACGCATATGACTAACACCAACAAGCCTTCAAAGAGTTTTCCACTTTTCCACAGAGCTCATATATCGGGTGTCATTAATTTTTAAAAATATTTTTATAATAATAACCATATGAACATCCAGTTCTCTTGCACGAAAGAAAACCTATACCGAGGGTTATCATTGGTCTCACATATCACATCAAAGAGTACTCATCTCCCTATTTTACACAATGTGCTTATTGAAGCTAAGGAAGATGGTGTGACCTTATCTGCAACAAACTTGGAAATTGCTCTGCGTGTACATGTGCGTGCAAAGGTCGACCACACTGGTTCGTTCACTGTACCTGCGCAAGTCATCACGCAGTACATCTCCCTTCTCACTGATGAGCGTGTTGATATTGAGCAAGAAGGAAAAATATTGAAAGTTCAATCTGGAAGCCAAAAAACAAAAATTCATGGTGAAGATGCGACCGAATTCCCTATTATTCCTGTTGTGAATTCAGATCAAAAAGTTGTAGTGGCTCGTCAAGATATTGAATATGCATTACGCCAAGCAGCTGTAGCTGTTTCTCGAGATGAAACACGTCAAGAGCTTACCGGTGTGTATTTTCAGTTTAAGGACCAATCCATTGTGCTCGCTGCAACAGATGGATACCGCTTGGTTGAACGTACAATCACCGCCCCCCACACACATACTATTCGTCCACGCATTATTCCTAGTGCGACTATTCAAGAACTTTCACGTGTACTCGCTGCTATTGCTGATGAACAGATTGATATTATTGTTGGTGAAAATCAAATCCGCTTCTCCACGGGTGATATGGAGCTTTCTACTCGGTTGATCGAAGGAAGTTTTCCTGACTACGTGCAAATTATTCCAACCACACATCGTACACGTGTTTCTGTTCCAAAAGAGGTGATTATGCAGGCAATTAAAGCGTCGAGTTTATTTTCCAAATCAGGCATCTATGATGTGAACCTTCACTTCTCTGTTGAAAAACAAGAGATCACCTGCACAACAGTAAATGCGCAGCTCGGTGAAAACATTACAAAGGTTCCAGCAGAAATTGTTGGTGAATCAAATCACACTATTTTAAACTACCGTTATTTTGTTGATGGTTTAAGCACACTTGATGCAGCAAAAGTTAGCATGGATATTATCGACAATATGAGTCCGGTGTTGGTGCGTCCGATGGGTGACCAATCGTACACATATATCATCATGCCTATCCGACAGTAGCATTTAAAAAATGACGAGCTGTCGCCGGCAAAGCCGGACGACCCTAGGGGCTTGTCGTTCAGCTTCTCAGCTCTCTCACCGTAGATTCCACTACGGCTCGGTCGTTTCAAAGCTTCGAACGACATCGCATCTCATTCATTTTTTGAAATCCTCTTCCATCGTATGTTCAAAAAGGTTCAATCATCGTTTTTTTCTGGTGTTGTTGCGAAAGCTGGCATCTCAGCGCAAGTTCAAGCGGCGCAAATTTTGGTTGATGCAGAACAGTGGTTGAAAAAAGAGCTTGGGGACGGCGTTGAGCAGTTTGCGTACCCTGCGTATATAAAAAATGGGGCATTACACATTGCGGTGAAACACCCTGCGCTTGCCGAAGAGATACAACGAAAAGAAGAAGCTCTTTTGCATGGGCTTCGTTCTTCGTATCCACATCAGCGGCTATACGCTATACGCTTTATCGTTTTTAAGGACTAAACAACAAGATTGCCACGTCGACACGTCGCTCGCGAGCGACGTGTCTCCTCGCAATGACAACAGAAAGGCTGTCATTGCGAGTGAAGCGAAGCAATCTTGTTGTTTATTGGTTTGTATTCAAGTTGAGGTTCACGTTCGTATCAACACTTGTATTTGTGTTATCGTTTGAGTTTGTTGATGTATTCGTATTGCTGTTTGTGTTTGAATTGGTGTTTGTTGTCTCTTCTGTTGTAGTGTCCCCTGCATAGCGAACAGTAATAACATCTGTTGCTGTGTTGCCACGATCATCGGTGACCTTAATTGTCACGCTATGCCGCCCAACAGTGAGTGTCTTTGGTCGATAGGAAGAGCTCACCTCTGTGTTTGAGGTAATTGTTTGTCCAGAAATAGTTTCCACAGTGATGTCATCAATGATGTAGGCAATGGCTGTGATGGTGCGGCCTGTTCCCGGGCGCACTGTGCCACGAATACGGAATTCAGATTTTATATACGTCTCACCATCTTCAAGTGAGGTGATGCTTGTGGTTGGTTGAGTTGCTGGGTCGCGGTAGTCGCACGCAATTTTTGGTGTATCTTCAGTCAGGTAATCATTTGGTTTGTTTTTTTTCACCCACTCTTGAACAGCCTTTTCCCACGATGCATACATAGGATCTTTTGCAGGGTCTTCTGGTGTCCCACCTTTTGGATGTGTGCGCTCAATGTAGAAGAGAATACTATGTAACTCTTTAAAATCCTTTTGCGCAATATACTGGCTTGGGTATGTTGTGCATTCGTCAGGAATAATATGTCCGGTAACGGAATCAACCTTTTTGTTTACGATTTTTTCGAGGTTACCACCAAGCACTTCATTTGCCGCTGTGTAATTTGGGGCGTTAAATGTTTCCGCTGGCGTGCCATCGAGAATGGAGTTCATATACGCTTTAAAAATTGGAGCGGCAATCACGACACCATCACCAAGGTAATCCATTGGTTGATTGTCGTTACGACCAGTCCACACACCCGTTGCAATTGATGGTGTGTACCCCATTGCCCACGCATCTTTAAAGTCGTTGCTTGTACCAGTTTTTGCTGCAACCTGACGACCACTCAGGTTGAGTTCGGCAAATGTTGCACCACGAGCACCACTGTCGGAAAGTACATTGTTGAGTGTTCGAGCCGCATCTTTATCAAGCACCTGTTGCGGGGTATCTTGCCATTCATACAGAGTATTTCCCATTTGGTCTTTAATAGAAAGAATGCCAGCAGGTGCATGACGCTCACCCTCTCGAGCAAATGTTGCATATGTTGAGGTGTGTTCAAGAAGTGAAACGTTACCAGCGCCAAGTGAGAGTGAAAGACCCGAGCCAAAGAATTCACGATCTTTGAGCGATGTGTAGCCTAAGCTGTCGGTGACGTCAAGGACAGCGTCTTTGCCAACAAGGTACATCATCTTCACCGCAGGAATGTTGAGCGATTGATTGAGTGCGTAACGCAATGTCACAGGGCCGCGTTGATCTTTTTCGCCGTTGAAGTTGAACGGACGATAAACAGGCGCGCCATCTTGCGGAAAGTCAGTCACCGCGTCAACCACTTTTGTTTCCGGAATGTACCCTTTTGAAAAGGCGGTGTAGTACACAATTGGTTTAAACGAAGAACCAGGTTGACGGTTGTAACTTGTCGCAACATTGTACTCACCATCATGTTCCTTGTCGAAATAGTTCCGCGAACCGACCATGGCGAGAATTTGCCCTGTCTTTGTGTCGATAGAAACTAACGCGGCATTGTCGCCGTTGTATTTTTCTACTTTTACAATACCGTCAGTAATTGCTCGTTCAGCTTTTTGTTGTTTGTCCCAGTCGAGTGTAGTGACCACAACCAGCCCTTCTTTGCGCACGCGACTGCTTCCATATTGGTCAAATAGCTCTTGTTCGATATATCGTACAAAATGAGGAGCGTTGATGTCAGTAATCTCGTCATCTTGAAGCGTAAGCTCTTCTGCTTTTGCAGCATCCCCCTCCTCTTGTGTAACATATCCCGCTTCGACCATGGCATCGATCGCACGGTTGCGACGCGAAAGCAATTTGTCCGGGTTATTTAAATAATACGGAGGGTTGTTTGGGAGTGCGGCGAGTGTTGCTGCTTCAGCGATTGTTACCTCTTGCGCGGTTTTATGGAAGAATTTTTCTGTTGACACTTCAATGCCCTGATAGTTGCGACCATAGTACACCTCGTTCAAGTACATGCTTAAGATTTCATCTTTGCTGTATTTTTGTTCCAAACGGAACGCCAAAATCGCCTCTTTGATTTTGCGTATATACGAGCCTTCATTTCCAATAATGGCGTTTTTGATAAATTGCTGTGTAAGCGTCGAGGCACCGCCTTGGCCTGTTTTTAAATTGAAGAAGTTTGAAATCGCAGCACGAGCGAGCGATAAAAAGTTGATGCCGTGATGTTTGTAGAAATCTCTATCTTCCAAGACGATTGTTGCTTGTTGGATTTGTACATCAACTTTATCAAGCGTGACATCTTCGCGTTTGTTGTCGCCCACTTCATACAGAAGTGTTGTGCCGTCGCGCGCTAAGATCTTTGTGCTTTTTTCAACAGCTACTTTATCAAGGTCAGTCACGTCAGCAAGATCTTTTGATACCCAGAGATACAAACCAATTCCTGTTGCGGTGCCGGCAACGAGAAAGAAGGCGCACGTGCTACCCACAATCCACAACACGCGCTTCCAAGTGAGCCACGCACGAATGCGAGCGAGGCGACCCGCTGCCATTTTTTTGACGGTAGTTTTTTCGTCGCCATTTTTAGAGCGTTCACTCGCACGTTTTTTGCGAACGTTGTCAGCTGTGGCGATTGTTTTTTTGTCACTCTTCTTTTTGAGGTATGGAATTGGCATATAGTAAATGTAGATTGTAGTATACCGTAAAATTTTGTATACTAAAAGATGATATTTCAACGTTTTTCGCTATTATTCGTACAAAAATGCCTGTAATTCACACCCCAACAGAGCAAGAATTGAAGAGTTTTTTTTCACGCGGAGTTGCTGAAGCGATTCCTCAGCAAGAATTTTTGAAAAAATTGCAGAGCGGCAACCGCATGCGCATCTATCTTGGTGTTGACCCCACAGGCCCATCGATTCACGTTGGGCACGCTGTTATTTTGCGCAGTTTGCGTACGCTGCAAGAGTGGGGACATGAGATTATTTTGTTGATCGGCGATTTTACGGCGCGCATTGGCGACCCAACTGGCCGCGATGCTGCACGTGTAACTCTCACGCACGAAGAAATTTTGAAGAACGCAGAAACGTACAAAGAACAAGCAGGGAAAATTTTAGATTTTTCGGGGAGCAATCCAGCGCGCATTGATTTTAATGCCAACTGGCTCGCGAAGCTTACATTCGTGGATGTCATCAAGCTCGCCTCGCAGTTTACTGTGCAACGCATGATGGAGCGCGACATGTTTGAGAAGCGTTGGAACGAAGGCAAGCCGATTTACGTGCACGAATTTTTGTATCCCTTGATGCAAGGCTACGACTCCGTTGCCATGGACGTTGATGTTGAGTGTGGTGGTACCGATCAAACATTCAACATGCTTGCTGGCCGCACGCTTCAAGATGCAATCAACCATCACGAAAAAGTAGTGCTCACATTTGAGTTGCTCGAAGGGCTCGACGGTCGCAAGATGAGCAAGAGTTATAACAACATTATTGGTGTAATGGAGACGCCAAACGATATGTTTGGAAAAATTATGTCGGTGCGTGACGATTTGATCGTCCGCTACTTTAGATTGTGTACGAATGTGTCTGATAGCGACATTGCCGATATTGAAAAAGAGTTGAGCAGCGGGCAAAATCCGCGCGACATCAAGATGCGTTTGGCGCGTGAAGTTATTGCGCTGTACCACTCTGCTGTAGAAGCAGAACGTGCTGAGGCTGAATTTAAAAAAGTGTTTCAAGACAAAAAAGCACCAACAGACATTCCGTCATACACGCTTACCGCAGAAGACGCAACGATTGTTGATGTGTTGATTCATGTAGGGTTTGCAACATCCAAAAGCGAAGCACGCAGACTCATCGAACAAGGTGGTGTGAAGCTCCGTGACGAAAAAGTAAGTGATGCAACCGTGGCTCCAAGCGCTGGAACTCTCCAGGCCGGCAAACGCAAATTTGTGAAGTTGCAAAAGTAAAAAACGATATTACCACGTCGCGTTTGAGTGCTCCTTGAAGTGACAACCCTGAAAATGTCATCGCGAGGAGTGACGTAGGCACGACGAAGCAATCTTGACTTTTTTTCTATTTTTGCTATTCTTTTCAGTCTTTTTGCTCTATCTGTAGCGCGAATTTTTCGCACTATTGATGGGGCAATAACACACACAACCTTGCCCTAACGACCCAAGGAGGGTCAAGACAATGTCTCTTGAGAACATCCTCGCTACCGCCTTCCTTGCATCCCTCACCCCGGAGGAGCGTGAACAGCTCGAGAAGTTGGGCTATGAGGAGGTGCGCACGCATCTCATTAAGCTCCTCCCCGATGAAGGGAAGAAGGTAGCAGACGCTCCGACCGTCCCCTCCATCCACTCGAAGATCCGCATTCCCTTTGTCCTCGGAGGGCAGCACTTCGAAGCGGTCGGCTTCCTCCGTGAGGGGGAGCAGAGCTGCCTCGGGAAGCAGGCGCTCGAGCGCGTCAGCGACCCCCTGAAGTCCGAAGAGGACTGGAGGCTGCTCTACGAGTACCGCGCTCAGCTCCCTGCGGAGCTGCGTAAGTACTGGTTGGTGACGACGCGTCCGTACCCCGGCAGCCCGCGCTTCGTCTCCCTCCTCTACTTCGGCAGTCGCAAGTGGCACATCCACTGGATCAACCTCGACGTTCAGTGGTTCTCGGACGGGCTGGTCGTTCGTCGTTGCGTGTGAGCTTTGGCTCTCGGAGCTGAGGAACCTTGGGCATTCTAGGACACTAGAATTCTTGGTTCCTTGGCTCCGTCAATTTTTTTCCATATGATATACTCTACACGGATAGTAGATAAAAAAATCCGTGGTTAAGGCTGCGGCTTGTCGAATTCTAGAGCATCCTAACGCAGAGTCATGTCAAATACGTTTGATACGAGTGTCGTTATTGTGTTCTTTACAAAGATGAAATTCACATGGTGCAGCGTGCTGGCGGATTGTGTATCCCACAATATATTCAGTCCAATGAGTATTCAGCGGACAGTGCAAAAGATGGCGCGCTGTACATAACGACCGAACCCCGACAACCCGCGCAACGTCTCCAACCTCAACTTCGACAGTCGCAAGTGGCACAACAACTGGAACAACCTCGACAATCAGTGGAACTCGAACGAACTGGTCGTTCGTCGTTGCATCTATTTTCATCTTTCAAATCCCTTCTTTTTTGAAGGGATTTGTTGTGCCTGAAGATTTTTGTGCCACCCGCCAAGCATTTTGCCGATAGCGGCAAGTGACTCAGAGAGGAATGAGTATTTTTTTGTATCAAGCGCTTTTGTTTCCCACGCGATGCGTAGAAAAAACTTCAGTAGATCAAATTTGATCACAGCCTTTTGAATGTAGGCAAGTTTGTATGTGTGCTGAGCTGTACTTGCAAGAAAAATGGTTTCAAGTGTTTCGACGAACACAGAGTCAATTTTTGAGCCTAACGTGTAGCGAGATTTTTTCGGAAAATGCTGTATTTGGTCTTGCCAAGCAGCATATGCCGATGTGAGATGATGTATAATAGGAACTCGTGAATTTATAGGGGGGGGGTAGAGATTGCATATGAAGATTCAATTCAATGATTCGTTTGAGGAAATTATTTCCGTTGAAAATCTGCTCGAAGCGTGGACAGAGTTTATCAAGGGCAAACATGCTAAGCAAGATGTTTTGGATTTTGAAACACATTTAATAGATGAAGTGCAGATACTTCATGCTGAGTTGCTACACAAAACATATCGACACTCAGCGTATATTCCTTTTAATATTTCCGATCCGAAACCTCGTAACATTCACAAAGCCTCTGTACGTGATCGGTTGTTACATCATGCGCTTCATCGAAAGCTCTATTCGTTTTTTGACCGTACATTCATTTTTGACTCTTTTTCATGCAGGGAAGGGAAAGGCACGCACAAAGCGCTTGATCGTTTTGCTGAGTTTGGTCGAAAGGTTTCACGCAATAATACTCGCACGTGCTGGATTCTGAAGTGTGATATCCGAAAGTTTTTTGCAAATATAGATCACGCAATATTACTTTCTATTTTAGATATGTATGTCCTAGACAAGAATATCCTATGGTTGTTTCGAGTGATTATTGAGAGTTTTGAAACTCGCCCTGGCGTCGGTTTACCGCTCGGCAACCTCACCTCTCAACTTTTTGTGAATGTCTACATGAATGAGTTTGACCAATACATGAAACACGCACTCAAGGCGCAGCAGTACATCCGTTATGCTGATGACTTTGTTGTATTGTCTGAAGATAAAGTATGGCTAGAAAGCATTCTTCCACAGATGCAGAGGTTTTTAAAAGATCAACTTCATCTCCAGCTCCACCCACAGAAGGTGAGTATTGCAACCCTGGCTTCTGGTGTTGATTTTTTAGGCTGGGTCCATTTTCCAAAGCACAGAGTGTTGCGCACAGTAACCAAAAAAAGAATGCTTCGGCGCATTACTCAGCATCCCACTCAAGCAACCTTTCAATCGTATTATGGAATGCTGCAGCACGGGAACGCAGAAAAGATCATAAAGGAGGTGAGGAATGCGGAGTGGATAATGCTTTGACTTTGTTTTTGGGAGGCGGTACTGTGAAAAGATGTCCCTCGAACTCCATGCCCCATTTCAACCAACAGGCGATCAGCCAAAAGCAATTGCTGGAATTGTTGATGCATTAAAGAAAAAGAAAAAAGATATCGTCCTGCTTGGAGTCACAGGTTCGGGTAAAACTTTTTCTGTTGCACAAGTCATCGCACAAACGCAGCGACCAACATTGGTGATTTCGCATAACAAAACTCTTGCAGCTCAACTCGCCGGAGAGTTCCGCGAGTTTTTTCCTTCTGCCGCGGTGCACTATTTTGTATCGTACTACGATTACTATCAACCTGAGGCGTACATTCCGCAAAGCGACACCTATATAGAGAAGGAAACGCAGATCAACGAAGAGATCGACCGCTTGCGTCACGCCGCGACACAGGCGCTTCTTTCGCGCCAAGATGTCATCATCGTTGCGTCGGTGTCGTGCATATACGCATTAGGCAGCCCTGAGGAATACAAAAAAGGAAGTATTGAAGTTATCACGAAAAATGCGGAATGGACGCGCGAACGCTTGCTGATCAAGCTTGTTGATATGCAGTTTGTGCGCAATGACATCGATTTTTCGCGCGGCACATTTCGCGTAAAAGGTTCTGTCGTAGAAGTATTTCCAAAATCTTCTGATCGCACAGCATTGCGTTTTGATTTTTTTGGCGATGAACTTGAAAAAATTGAAGAGATGGATACGATCACTGGTGATGTACTCAACGTGTTTGATCACGTCACGATTTACCCAGCAACTCTGTATCAAGCCGCAACGCCATTTTTTAAACAAGCGCTAGCTTCAATTCGCGCTGACATGGAACGCGAAGTGAAAGAGCATGAACTCGCCGGACGCTTAGTTGAAGCGCAGCGTTTGAAGCAGCGCGTTGCGCATGACCTCGAGATGATCGAGAGCGTTGGCTTTGTGAACGGCATCGAAAACTACTCGCGCTATTTTGATGGACGCAAAGAGGGCGAACCACCTTTTACATTGATCGATTATTTTCCAAAAGATTTTTTACTCATCGTCGATGAATCGCACCAAACCATTCCGCAAATCGGCGGCATGTACGCAGGCGACAGAGCGCGCAAAAAGCAACTCATTGATTTTGGTTTCCGTCTACATTCCGCGTATGACAACCGTCCGTTGCAATTTTCTGAATTTGAAGAACGCATGCCGCAGACTGTGTACGTGTCTGCAACGCCAGGCAAATACGAAATGGCGAAACAGCCTGTGGTGGTTGAGCAACTCATTCGCCCAACTGGAATTATCGAGCCAGAAATTATTATCAAGCCAGTGCGTGGCCAAGTGCGTCATGTACTCGAACAAGTGGAAGAGCGCACAGCGCGCGGTGAACGCGTGCTCATCACCACGCTCACCAAAAAAATGGCTGAGGAGCTCACTGACTTCATGAACGAAAAAGGGATTAAGGTGCAATACATTCACTCCGACGTCGACACATTCGAGCGCTTGGAAATTTTGCGCGACTTGCGTTTAGGAAAGTTCGACGTGCTCGTTGGCATCAACCTGTTGCGTGAAGGTTTGGATCTTCCTGAGGTGTCGCTCGTTGCAATTCTTGATGCTGACAAAGAAGGGTTCTTGCGCTCCGATACAGCTCTTGTACAAACCATGGGTCGCGCCGCTCGCCACGTGAACGGTACGGTTGTGTTGTATGCCGATCGCATTACTGGTTCGATGAAGCGTGCAATTGATGAAGTCGAACGCCGCAAAACAATTCAGCACGCGTACAACCAAAAGCACGGTATCACGCCGCAGCAAATCAAGCGCGCTATTCGTGACGACCGTCTCGCTGGTGTGAAAAAAGAGGTTGCCGAAACACCGCAGATTAATGTTGATGAAATTCCTGAGGATCAAAAACAGTACATGATTGCTCAGTTGCGAAAATCGATGCAACTCGCCTCAGACAATTTGGAGTTTGAAAAAGCTGCACAGCTCCGTGATCAAATCACACAGCTCGAAGAGTCGATGGCAGGGCCTGCGTTTGGTCGTAAGAAAAAACGTCGATAAGTGTTTGGAACTATGGCAACACGTGTTCTTGTTTTTGGCACATTCGATCTCCTTCATCCAGGCCACAACTTTTTTTTGCGCGAAGCTGCAAAACGCGGTGATGAACTCTATGTCGTTGTTGCGCGCGACAGCAACGTTGAGCGCTTGAAGGGGTGCCGTCCGCACGAAAACGAAGAGGTGCGTTTGGCACATGTCGCGGCGCATCCGAGTGTCACCAACGCTCGCCTCGGCTACGAAGAGTGGGAAAAGCGTCTGCAGGTATTAGACGATATTCAGTCTGATGTCATTTGCCTCGGCTACGATCAAAAAGCCAAAATTCCCGAGGGAGCGTATACAGTTGAGCGCCTTCCTTCTTTCGAGCCCGAAAAGTACAAAAGCTCGATAATCCGAGCAAACCTTGCAAAATCAGAGGAATGATGCTAGAGTATTCTTCGATTCATTAATTTTAAGCACTCCACAGACCATGCCAAATAAAGCATCTGCAGCAAAAGCGCTTCGCCAATCAATCACTCGCGCAGCACGAAACGTTGCAACCAAGAAACATGTGAAAGAGCTCGTGAAAACTTCTACAGAAGAGATCGCAGAGAAATCGAAGTCAGCAATTGAAACAGTAATGAAAGCGATTCAAGCGATCGACAAAGCTGCAAAGAAAAATGTGATGCATGCCAACAAAGCATCTCGCATGAAATCCCAGCTTCAGAAAAAACTCAATCAGTTGATGAAGTAAAAAAGAGACCCGAGAGGGTTTCTTTTTTTATGTTTTTAAACAACAAGATTGCCACGTCGGCTACACCTCCTCGCAATGACATGAATAAAGTATTGTGGGCAAAAGAAGGTTTGTCATTGCGAGGAGTGAGTGAAACGAGCGACGAAGCAATCTTGTTGTTTGGTTTTACGCGCACGCTTTTGTCAGGAACAGTGTCATCAACGCTCTTTCGTCGACGGTAGAAGACTTGAGTTGTTGATCGATGTCTAAGAGTGTTGCTAAGAGTGCGCGGAGCTGTTCTTTTGAAAAACGCTTTGCGGCAACTTGAGCTTTTTTTACAGCGAATGGATGCGCGTCAGTTTTTTGTGTTGGCGTTGCAAGACAGTGATAGAGAAGTCCTAAGTGTTTTGCAATAAGCGTAATAAGCCCATGTACAGAAGAGTCTTGCGAGAGTTGTGTGTCGAGCGCTTTGATACTTTTGGTTAGATTTTTTTCCGAGATGCCATCGAGAATTGTAAATACTGTATCTGTTTCAACAGAAGGAACAAGTAACGGAAACCAGCGAGTGCGTTGAGAGGAAGGGATATGTTTGAGTTGGTGAATAACATGCGCAACGTTCCACAGATTTTTTTCTGTACTGTGTATGATGCGTTGAGCCTCCGTACTTGAGAGCGCGACGTTTTGTTTTTTTGCGTATTGCAATGCCCATGTGCGCACTTCATGCTCAGCAAGTTCTGGAAACTCCTCTACTTTTGTTGCGCACTCTTTCACCATTTTCCACGGAGATTTTTTGGGCGCGGTATATGACACGACAACGATCACATCTTCTGGCACCGAGCGCAACGTGTTTTCGATTGCTTCGCGTTTGTCTGCTACGACATCTTCTGCCTGCGTGAGCGACACGAAAGTTTTTTGTGTGAAGAGTCCAACAGTGTGTGTCGCAGCGCGCAACTCTTCTGGATGCACATCGCTCCCCGAAAAAGACACCGTGCGAGGATTCTGGGCAGCGAACTTTTGCATGAATGCCGCACGCAAAAAACTCATGCGCTCATGCATGCGGTAGGTGTCTTGGCCACTCAGCAAAATAACCATAAGGCGACTAGTATACCATTTTGTGCAAATCGCCCCAATTTTTGCCAACTTCAATATCTACAACCAACGGAACAGAGAGTTTTACAATCTCCTCCATGATTTTTTGAATTTTTTGTGATTCTTTTGCAACTTTTTTGGTTGCGATTTCAAAGACCAATTCATCATGCACCTGCAAAATCATTTTCGCGTCAATGTCGCCAGAGTCGATGGCTTTTTGTACAGCGATCATCGCAAGCTTCATGATGTCCGCGGCCGTCCCTTGTACAGGCATGTTGATCGCCGCGCGTTCTGCGCCTGCTCGCAGCATGCGGTTGCTTGAGGCAATTTCAGGAAAAGCGCGCTTGCGACCGAAGAGACTTTCGACGTAGCCGTGTGCATGAACAAACGCTTTTGTCTCGTCCATGTATTTTTTAATGCCAGCATGCACATCAAAGTATTTGTCCAAAAACGTACGTGCCTCCTCGCGAGTAATTCCACTGTCACGCATAATGCCTTGTACGCCCATGCCGTAGAGAATGCCGAAGTTGATCGATTTTGCTGCTCTACGCATGTGAGAGTCTACTTTTTCAATATCAACGCCGTTGAGCGCTGCAGCAGTGCGCTTGTGAATGTCTTCACCTTTTTTGAATGCGTCGATCATCATCTTGTCCTTTGAGATGTGCGCAACAACGCGTAGCTCGATTTGTGAGTAGTCGAGCGAGACGATTTTGTGGTTTGTATCTGAAGCCACAAACGCTTTGCGAATCTCATTGCCAAGTTCTGTGCGTACAGGAATATTTTGCAAATTTGGATCTGTGGAAGACAAGCGACCTGTTGCGGCGATAGTTTGATTAAACGATGTGTGAATGCGGCCAGTGCGTGCATCGATCATCTCTGGAAGCGCGTCGATGTATGTTGATGTCAGTTTTGCAAGCTCACGGTATTCAGTGATCGCGTCGATGATCGGATGTAAGCCTTGGAGTTTTTCCAACTCACTCGCCGCAGTCGAAATACCAGTTTTTGTTTTTTGAATTTTCGCGGTTGGGAGTTTGAGATCTTCAAACAACACTTTTTGCAATTGAAGAGGAGAAGCAACATTAAACTCACTGCCCGCAAGTGTGTGAATCTTTTTTTCGAGCTGACTGATGCGTGCGTGCAAACGCTTGGACATTGCTGTAAGAAATGGAACGTCGATTGCAACGCCATTTTCTTCAACAGGCACGAGCGCGAGGCATGTTGGGAGCTCGATGTCGTTGAAGAGCGTGTCGAGCTTTTCTTTTTTGAGGAGTGGTGCGTATTTTTCGTACAAACGCAGAGCAAAGTCAGCGTCTTCGGCTGCGTACCACGACACTTTTTCGACACTGACTTCGCTCATTGTGATCTGCTTTTTGCCTGTACCAATGAGTTCGGTGATTGGCTGCATACGATAGCCAAATTCGACAAAAGCAAGATTGTCGAGACCGTGCGAGCGGGAGCTGGTGTTGAGGAGGTAGGAGAGCAGCATGCTATCGGAGACATACCCTGCAACATTCACGCCCGCGTGACGAAACACTTCAATATCAAATTTTATGTTGTGACCAGTTTTTTTGATGGATGCGTCTTCCAAAAAGGTTTTGAGCGCAGCAGGTACAGATGGGATGCATGGCACGTAGTAGCCCGTTTTATCTCTGAACGAAAAACTTGCTCCGACAATGCGATCAGAAATTGAATTGAGCCCGTCGGTTTCTGTATCGATTGCGGTGATCGATGCTTTTTTAGCAAGAGCGAGAATTTTTATGAGCTCTTTTTCATCTGAAATAAGTTGGTAGTCAGCGTCGCTCGATTTTTTTGGTTCGACAACTGCTTCAGCGACCATAGCTTTCCCTTTCCAGAGAGGGAGTGCTGATACAGTTGGAAGAAGAGAGTGGAATTCGTATTTTTGTATCGCATCCAAAAAGGCTTGAGGCGTTGTTTTTTCAATAGAAGCATCTGTGAGTTTGAGTTTGAGCGGTGCGTCATGAGCAATTGTCGCAAGTTCCTTGCTAAGCATTGCGACATCTTTTTTGCCTTCGAGAGCTGTGCGTTTGCGACCAGTAATTTTTTCAATATGTTTAAAGACACCTTCAACGCTTTCGAACTCTTCGAGTAATTCCACGGCGCTTTTTTCGCCAATCCCCGGGACACCCGGAATGTTGTCGGAGGTGTCTCCACGTAAACCTTTGTAGTCGATGATTTGCTTTGGTGTAAGACTATGTTTTTCCTTCACCATCGCTTCATCATAGAGAAGTGTATCTTTCACGCCTTTTTGCATCTTCATCACTTTGGTATCTGCATCTACAAGTTGAAGTAAGTCCATGTCGCCAGTGACAATGATGGTTTCAACGCCAGAGCGATCGAGCTGTGCACACACCGTACCTATCATGTCGTCAGCTTCAAAGCCTTCACATGCCAGTACAGGAAATCCTGCCGCAGCTACCACTTCGCGCACAATCGGGAATTGGCTTTTAAGCTCTTGTGGAGTTTCTGCCCGGTTGGCTTTGTACTCAGGGAACTGTGTGTGACGAAATGTTTTGCCTGGGCTATCAAACGCAACAACAACATGCGACGGATCAATGTCTTTGAGCGCCTTTAATAGAAGAAGGAGGAAGCCGTATACCGCGTTGACCTGCTGGCCAGAGGAAGTAGTGAGCGGGGGAAGGGCGTGAAAAGCTCTGTGTATGATTGCGTGGGCATCGATGATGAGAAGGCGTTGTTTCATATCATTGAGAGTAGCATATTTTTGATTTTTCGCTACGTCCCATAGTCAAGACCTTCGCAACACTTCATGCACCACTTCCATGGGTGTGTTGCACCCAAGTCCCATGTGTAATCGTTGTGTATTGTAGTATG
>JAHBAR020000014.1 GCA_018500015.2 Candidatus Kerfeldbacteria bacterium
CGCAGTATTTGGCAACACGCACGCCGACAGGTGAGCAAACTGTTTTGCAATTTTATAATCCTGGATCAGGTACAAATATATACATCTGTAAAAAAGTGTTTAGTAGCAGTTGCGCAAAAGGAGTGGATCCTTCCTTGCATAGTGACTGGACGGCACTCAATGGCGCTGATGTGTATTTTTCACAAGGATCATTTGATGTGCAGCCAAGCACAGGACAATTTTACACATCAACCACATCCGATAATCCTCAATTGGTTACTGTGCGCATGCAACTTACCTCTCGTGCTGATGTGAGCGCAGAGGCTTCTGCTATCATTCAAACTACCTTAACCCCACGAGTGTATGGTCGCTAAGCACACAACACAAGAAGGAGCTGTTTTAGTGATATCGTTGCTCATGCTTGCAATGATTTCCAGCATCGGGTTTGTTGTCTCTTCGCTTGTGTACCGCAACGTCACTGTTGAGCGTTCGTATAATGACGCCATCACAGCTTTTTATGCGGCAGAAAGTGGTGTTGAGCGTGCGCTTGATGTGGCAAATGTGCATCGCAAAGCAGCTCAAACTATCGCATCATCGGAAAGCTCTATCGAAAGTTTTGCAACAAGTAGTAGTACGAAATCGCTCACAAACAGCGATTCACAATACTGGATCGATGCTACTGTCACCGGCGTTGGAGTGACCGCATACCGTGCTCCGGCCAACCCCTTTTACCAAGTGGAGCTCTACAATCCCGATTCCACTTTTTCTTATTTGGGAGTTGAGTCGCTGCGTTTCAATTGGAATCGTCCGAGCACGTGTTCCGCAACGAATCGTATCGAAGTGTCATTTTTTAAATTTAATAGCACATCTATTGGACGTGCAGACAACCTTGTCTATAAGCAGGTATTTACCTGTGGAAGTGAGGCGGCAGGGCTTGGATACGATTGTCAGGCGACATCCAATTACCCAACAATAAACACAAACTACATTGTTTCCGTCTGGAGTATGGATTGCAGCTTGCTTGATATAAACACAGTCGCATACGCGGGCGATAATGCTTCCAGCAGTGTTGTGACAATTCCGTCGATTGTGCAATGGTCTGCTGTTGGTACCGGCGATCAAACGCGTCGTCAGATTACCGCTACAACAAAGTGGGTGCCGAGTGCTTCGGGTTTAGCAGAGTTTGTTCTCTTTGGCGAAACAGCCATTACAAAATAGTAAAGTAACTAAATCTACCCTTTTTGGATTTAATCCAATTGGATTAAATCCAAAAAGGGTTAGTCAAAGTGTTGTACTGAAACAGAAGGTGCATCAATGCCGTTGTGTGGTACGTGCACAATGAGGTAGTGAAAATATGCAGCGCTTGGGCCGCCGAGCATTGCTTGCGGATAGGCGCCACCACCACCGGTCACAACGACAGGAATACCCTGAAGTGTGTATGGAACATAGAGGTGAATGTGTCCATTGAATATGTAGCTGATAGATTGTTGTGAAAGAATGTCGAGAAATTTTTGATTCTGTATGCGTGAATACGCAGTTTCATCGTCACCAAAAATTTCTTCAAGCGGCAGGTGAAGTGGGCGATGAAAAAAGAGGAATGTATACGGGAGCGCGCTGTCGTTTTTGAGGTGTTCAGAGAACCATGCAAGCGTTTCATCACGAAAGCCGTATTTGCGGTAGGAGTTGTCGAGCAAGAACATGCGCGCATTGTTGTGTGCAATGTATTGGTTGAGTGGTTGTTGTATAACTTCGGTAAAGGTTTGCGATGAGCGTTCATTGGTCTGTTCATCAAAAAAGAGATCATTGTTTCCAATAACGTAGTATGTGGGAATTGAAAGCTCTGTGAACGCATCCCGCACCTCTCTCATTTTTTCAGGGTCAGTCGTACTCGACACATCGCCAACAACGACAACGAAGTCAATCGACTGCTTTTTCATGTCGTCGATCATGCGCCGTGTGACATCGTGGAAGTCTTCTGTATCGCCAATCACTGCAAAGGACCATGCGTCATGAATCGATTCTGTTACATATTCTGTATTGTGCAATGCTTCAAACGAATTCATTGTTCTATTCACAAACCACGCAATACAACCTACAATAGCAAGCAGTAGGCACAGTAGCAGAGTAATAATGACACGAAAGCGCATATGAATAAGAAAGAGGTGAAACAGCGTATTGAATTGTTAAAAAAAGAGATTGAACATCATCGCTACTTATACCACGTTCGCGATATTCAAGAGATTTCTGATGCCGCTCTCGATTCTCTCAAGAAAGAGTTGTTTGATCTTGAGCAACAGTATCCGGAGTATATCACACCCAACTCGCCAACTCAGCGTGTTGCGGGTGAGCCGCTTGCGCAATTCACTAAAGTGACACACTCGCACCGCATGCTCTCACTCAACGACGCGTTTTCGCGTGAGGATATGGAAGAGTGGGTGGCGCGCATGGAGCGTTTTTTGCCAGAGGCGAATTTTTCATTTTTTGTTGAACCAAAAATTGATGGTTTGGCTATGAACCTCACATATAAAAATGGAGAGCTCGTTGTTGCTTCAACGCGTGGGAACGGGTATGTTGGTGAAGATGTAACGGTAAACATTCGCACCATTCAAAGTGTTCCGCTACAATTGCGCGATATTCCAGTCATTCGTCATGTCGATACTGTCGAGATCCGCGGCGAGGTATACATGACAAAGCAATCATTCAATGCAGTAAACACGGAGCGCGAAAAAGCAGGGGAGCCGCTGTACATGAATCCGCGCAACCTTGCGGCCGGCTCCATTCGACAGCTTGATCCACATCTCACTGCATCACGTGATTTGCGCTTTTTAGCATACGCTCTTCCAACAGACCTAGGACAAAAAACACACGCTGAAGAGCATAAGCTCCTTGAAAGTATGGGCTTCCGCACCGATCCTCTGTGTCGAGTGTGTACCTCCATCGACGATGTCATGAAGATGTATGGTGAGATGCAAAAAAAGCGCGACGCACTCCCGTACCAAATCGATGGCATGGTGATTATGGTAAACGATAACGCACTGTTTACGCGTTTGGGTGTTGTCGGCAAAGCGCCGCGGGGAAGCGTTGCGCTGAAATTTCCCGCTGAACAAGCGACGACTGTAGTGGAAGCTATCGACGTGCAGGTCGGCCGTACTGGCGTACTTACTCCTGTCGCACATCTGCGTCCCGTGCGCGTTGCCGGTACTATGGTCAAGCGAGCAACGTTGCATAATATGGATGAAATTCGACGGCTCGATGTGCGTGTTGGGGATACAGTTGTCATTCAAAAAGCAGGCGACATCATTCCCGATATTGTTGAGGTGTTGAAAAAAATGCGCTCAGGAAAACCTCGCACATGGCAGATGCCAAAGCGTTGCCCACTGTGTAATGCGTTGGTACAGCAGCCCGAAGGTGAGGTAGCGTTTTATTGTACCAATCCGGATTGTGATGGTAAGCATCGCGAGCAGCTGTATCATTTTGTTTCCAAGCACGCGTTCGACATCGAAGGCTTGGGTCCAAAAATTATCGATCAACTCGTTGAACAAGATCTCATCGCAACACCTGCCGACATTTTCACGCTTACAGAAGAGGATCTTGTGCCACTTGAGCGTTTTGCTGAACAGTCCGCACACAATTTACTGGAGTCCATTCGTGAGCGTACAACAATCTCACTTGCACGATTTCTATACGCGCTCGGCATTCGTCACGTTGGCGAGCAGATGGCTCATACGCTCGCTGATGAATTCAAAACGCTCGACGCTTTTCTTCAAGCTTCAGCCGAAGATATTGATGTCATCCCGCGCATTGGCCCTGCGGCCGTTAAAAGCATAGCCGAATATCTGAGCAATCCAAAACATCAGAAGATGCTGAAAGCATTGCGCGAACATCTCACCATCCAAAAAGTAAAAACGAATGCTTCTGGCAAGCTGTCGGGTACATCCTTTTTGTTCACCGGTGCGCTCTCCCATATGACACGCGAAGAAGCCAAAGAACGCGTGCAGGCATTAGGAGGAAAGACCGCAGTTTCAGTGACAGCCGAGCTTTCATACCTCGTTGTTGGTGACAAGCCTGGCTCAAAGCTTACAAAAGCCGAAAAACTTGGAGTTACCGTGCTTTCTGAGGACGAATTCTTAAAAATTGTTTCTGTATAATTGTTGCGCCCATCTTCAAAAGATGGTATAATAATTTCATCCAATTGCAATTTATATACACATACAAAACGTTATGTCATTATTCGGTTCTCATGAGAGTTATCTCGGTATAGACATTGGGAATTCAGCCATTAAAGTGGTTGAATGTGAAAATTTTAAGGGCAAACCAAAGCTATTAACGTATGGATATGTCGAACAATCGAGCGACATGCTCACATCCAATACGCAAGAGGCAAAAGATGCAATTGTGAAAGCGTTGATAAAGCTTCAAGAGGCGGCCAAAACCAGCTCACGCAATGCTGTTGCGGCGTTACCGAGCTACACAGTGTTTACCTCTATTATCCGCTTACCCGAGATGCCAAAAAAAGAGTTGGTTGCTGCTGTACAATGGGAGGCGAAGAAATTTGTACCAATGCCGTTGGAAGAAATGGTTCTTGATTGGAAGATTTTACCTGAACATGAAGTCACCACTGCTTTTGCAGCCAATCGTAATAGTACCCCAGTGACTATGATGCCGCAGGTGGCACAGCAACAGCAGCAAACCGCAAAAATTGAAGGAGAAAATAAAAAGTATTTAAAAATTTTGCTTACTGCAGCTCCAAAAGATTTGGTTGCTCGATACGTCGAAATTTTTCAAGCTGCAAAGCTCAACCTTATCTCCCTTGAAACAGAAAGTTTTGCGCTCGAACGTTCTTTGATTGGTCGAGACAAATCGGCAATTATGCTTATTGATATTGGCTCTGTTGCAACTACAATAAGCGTTGTTGTTGATGCTGTTCCGCTTATTAATCGCAGTATTGATACCGGTGGATACACAATCACCAAAGTTATTGCTAGCAGCTTGAATATCGATCTTGATCGTGCTGAGCAATTTAAACGCGACTTTGGGTTGATGCAAGGAGGTGCAGCTGCAGGTCAAATTCCACAGCGCATCGAAATTCTCATGCAGTCCATTATCAACGAGGTCCGCTATGTCCTCAACCTGTATCACAGTCAGGGCAACGGAATGATCGAAAAAATTATTCTTTCTGGTGGTTCGGCATGGTTGCCAAATATCCCACAATACTTTAGTCAGGTGTTAAACACCAAAGTGTTTATTGGTGATCCATGGGCGCGCATGATGTATCCTGTTGAATTAAAGCCTGTTCTTCAGCAAATTGGACCTCGCTTGGCAGTCTCTATTGGTTTGGCCATGCGTGAAATTAGCTAAATCCAGATGTCTGACAATGTAAATTTCATTCCTGACGATCACCATAAGAAGCCTCAAAAATTTGAGGAACATATCGAGTACACTGAAGGAGAGAAAAACGAACCGCAGCCGGTAAGCACCTCACTGGTGAATGTTGAGGATGTCGTGAAAAAAACACAATCTTCTTTTTTGGCATGGCGTATGGCACGTCAAGCCAAACGTGAACAGGTAAAAAAGGAAAAAGAGGAGCGTGAAGCACAAGAGCGCGCTCGTATCATGGCTGAAGAAAAAGCAAAGGCCGCGCGTACAGCGGTTGAAGAGAAGGCATCTACACAAAAACCACCTATTACTGGGGAAAAACGCAGTGAGCCTGTGCTGAATAAAAAACCGATCCTTCCGCTTCCTCCTATTTCTCCTGTTGAACGCCCGCATGCGCCAACTATTTCCGCACCTGTTGCTTCGCGCACAGAGCGTCCTCAACCAACATCAAAAAAGCAACAAGCGCAAATATTGCCCAACGACCAGATCACATCAGTGAATCTTATCCCTGATTCGTTGATCGAAGATTTAAAGGCGCAAAATCGTTTACGTGATTTAGGTGTTGTTGCCGGGTTGGTGTGCGTGCTGATTATGACAGCATATTCAGGATTTACGCTCTACGCCCAAAAATTGAATAACGATACACACGATATTGTCACCACCATTGGTGAGCTTGACCAACAGATTGCTACCAAAGAAATTTTGCGAAAAGATGCTCAAGCTCAAGCCGACCAGCTTACCGCAGTGCAAGAGATTGTGAATAGTCATATTGAATGGCTGCCATTTTTTCACTATATAGAACAATGGACATTGCCAACCGTGTTTTATGAAAACGTTTCAGGGTCTGCAACTTCTGGTGCATTCACTTTTGCCGCCGTCACCTCTGATATTCGCTACGTCACTGAACAGGTTGCTACATTACGTCGCTCTCCTGCTGTACTCTCAGTAAACACCACATCAGCAACGCAAGCTATCTCTGAACGCACCAACTCAAATACCAACACAACAACATCAACTGTCGTGAATTTTGTATTAACCGTACAGTTTAAGAGTTCTTTATTTCACGCTGCATCAACGAATGTAAACACACAATAGTATGAATTTTTCTTTACATTCTCTTATCTCTGCGCTGAATCTCTGGATTGCTCGTTATTACTACTGGTGTGCAGCAACTGTATGTATTATATGTGTTCTGTTAGGATGGTTTTTGTTTCTACAACCGCAATATCAAAAAATTCAAGGGGCAGGATTGGTCGATTTACAGACAGCAAATGCAGAGCTGGTAAAACGCCAAACACAATTAGCGGATTTAGATATGATGCAAAAATCATATGAGTCGCTTAACGCCGAGCAACTTCGTCAACTGCACTCCGTGCTCCCTACAGACGTTGATGAGATTTCGCTCCTTGCTTCGTTGCAAGCTTTTGCTGACGCATCACGTGCGACCATTTTGAGTATTGATGTGGTATTATCAGGCAATGCAGCTCAAGTTGCACAACAAACTCAGCAGCAGAATGCAAATGAAGCCACAACTTCTCAACCGATTGTCTCCAATGAGCATGTGCGTATAGCATATATCACTCTCAATATACGTCCTCTCGACTCTACATATGAGGGCTTTAAACAATTTTTGGCTTCGTTGGATCATTTTACCCCGGTGCTGAATTTGCAACAGATGACGTATAGTCCGACAACAACAAGTTATGCGTTGCAGCTTGAGACTTATTACGCTGAATAAGTATGGCACACAAGAAACACAAATTTATACCACGCAGTCGAGCGGTTCGTATCCGAGAGTTAATTTTATTAGGGCTGTTGTTTGTGTTTGCATTAATAACGGTATATGTTTCTTCTTCGCACAGTTCAAAATTTGGTTTGTTGTCAGAGCCTATACGTCAAAATTTTCCTGCGGTAGTGACGCAATTTGAAATCGGGGTATTAGAACAGCCTGCATTCTTATCCTTGGATGTGCAGAATGGAAATATTGAAGAGGGCGAACAGTTTGTAGCACAAGTCGAAGATCCTCGTATACCGCCCGACCCCCTTGAGTTGAATGCTTTTAATACAAACACCGGTACCGCCATTGTGCTGGAGTGGGTAAAGCCAGCGTCATCTCTTGAGTTGTTTATAAATATTTATCGTGCTGAAAATTCTGGTGTACGGACACGTATCGCAGAGCATGTCGAAGGTACTACATGGATTGATACCTCTGTTACTGCAGAGGCTTCATATACGTATGAGGTCAGTATAGCGACCCTTGCTGATGAGGTGTGGTATGAGTCAAGCGGTGTTTTGAAGGCTGTGGTAAAAGCGGAGGATACTATTAATCCGTTGCCGCCAACCGATGTGGTCATTGTTCCTGATACACTTGATGATGGTACGATTGTGCTCAAAGTTGAGTGGACTCAACCCGAAAACGCTACAGAGGTGAACGTATACCGTTCTTCTATCTATGGTAATCGTGGTTCACTATTAGGAACTGTACAAACAACAGAGCCGGGCGAGTATATTGATACCAGTGTGATTCCAAATATTCAATATTGGTATACATTGGTGAGTGTTGATGCTGCTCAAAATATGTCGAGCTTTGATTTTGTGTTGCCAGCTCCGGGTAACAAAAATCCATTTGATTACACACAAGTGACCGGTGAGTAAGTATGACAGCGCAAGAAGTACAACAACTTTTTCAATATCTTCAAGATAAGAAGCTCATGAGTTCTGCGGATGCGCACTCTATCCTTGAGGAAGCAAATACAAAACATACATCGCCCTTTGATGTGTTGAAAGAGCGTGGGAATATTGAAGAAGAGATATTAACGCAATCTGTCGCAGAGGTGATTCACATGCCGTATGTGAATTTGCGTGAAGTGCAGCTCACTCAAGAGGTTATGCACTTGCTTTCACAAGATATTGAATCAAACTACAAAGTAGTTCCGTTTAAGCGTGTGGGAAGTGATGTCTCTGTTGCTGTGGTCAATCCATACGATTTCAAAGCTATCGAAGCACTCGACTTTATTGCGCGTCGCGACAAACTGAAGATGACATATCACCTTGTCTCAGAGTCGAGCTTTCGTGAAGCGATGAAGCAGTATGGTAATTTGGGCCAAGAGGTTGAGCAGGCGTTGCAAGCGCAAATTGAAGGTGTCCCAGATGAGCGCCCGTCTTCTGTTGAAGAGTTGAGTGGCGGTGATTCCAATATTGCTAATGCTCCGATCTCAAAGATGGTCGCTGTTATTTTGCGCTATGCAGTTGATGGTAGCGCCTCTGATGTGCATATCGAACCAGAGGATGATGCGACCCGCGTTCGTTATCGCGTTGATGGCGTATTGCACACAAGTTTAAAATTACCAAAAGCAGTCCATAATGCACTGGTTGCGCGTATTAAAGTGCTTGCTAATTTAAAACTTGATGAAACACGTTTGCCACAAGATGGGCGTTTTCGCATGACAATAGACAATCGCTCCGTTGACTTTCGTGTGTCCACGTTTCCGCTTATTGGGAGCGAAAAAGTTGTGCTCCGTATTTTGGACCGCACCGTCGCACTCGCCACTCTTAATGAACTTGGTTTTCGGTCGCGCGATACTGATGTTATCACTGCGTACACCAACGTACCCAATGGCATGATCTTGGTCACTGGCCCCACAGGTTCTGGTAAATCCACAACTTTGTATGCTCTTTTACAAATGTTGAACACTGATGAGCGCAATATTGTCACTCTCGAAGATCCTATTGAATATTACATGGCTGGTATAGCGCAGGCGCAGGTCAATCCTGACATCGGCTTTACGTTTGCCAAAGGCTTGCGCTCTATTTTACGCCAAGATCCAAACGTCATTATGGTTGGTGAAATTCGCGATCAAGAAACAGCCGAACTTGCTATTCATTCCGCATTGACCGGTCATTTACTCTTTAGTACGTTGCATACCAATGATGCTGCTGGTGCTATTCCTCGCTTGATTGATATGGGTGTCGAGCCGTTTTTGATTTCGTCAGCACTCAGTCTTGTGATTGCTCAGCGTTTGGTCCGTCGTGTGTGTGATAATTGTCGTAAACAGATTACTCTTCCTGTAGAGCTGGAAAGCGAAGTGTTGCTTGCCGTGCAAGACGTATCCAAAGATGTATTGCCTGAGGGTGTGACGCTCAACTTGCCGTTGAAGTTGTATAAAGGAGATGGGTGCCAAAAATGTGAGCACACTGGTTACAAAGGTCGTGTAGCCATTGCTGAGTTGCTCGTGGTGAATGACACCATCAAAGAGATGATCGTCAACCGTACGGTGAATAGTGTAGCAATGATGCAGCAAGCTCAAAAAGACCAAACCATGATCTCGTTGCGTCAAGACGGTATTTTAAAAGCGCTGCAAGGGCTCACAACTATTGAAGAGGTATGGCAAGCAACACTTGAAGGATAATTTTTATGGATACCGCGGAACAACTCATTCTTCAAAAAATTCTTTCGGCCATGGATACATATCAGGCTTCTGATTTGCATTTGTCGGTTGGTAATCCGCCCATGATGCGCGTGCGTGGTCGCTTGGTTGCCATGCCTGATCAACAACTGCTGACCCCTGCATTTATCGAAAACGTGGCACTGCTTTGGCTTGATGCCTATTATGCAGAGCTGCTGAAACAGCGCAAAGACGTAGTATGTGCTCGAACATTTGAGAACAAACGCAGATTTAAAATTGCTGCATATTATCAACAGAATCATGTGACCGTAACATTGTCACTGATTCCCGTTTCTGTGCCGCCACTGCAAAATACAGGTTTGCCTCCATTGGCTCAGCGCTTGGCTTTGCTTGACCGTGGATTGGTAATCATCATGGGTCCGTTTGGTTCACACATGCAGCTGACCGCAGCAAGTTTTATTGAGTATTTTAATCAAACAACCCAGCGTCACATTGTAACTATTGAAAAGCCGGTTGAATATCTTTTTCAAGATAATCAGTGTGTGATTGAGCAGCGTGAAGTAGGCGTTGATGTGCCAAGTACAGAAGCAGCGCTTGAATCTGCTTTTCATGAAGACGTTGATATTGTTCTGGCTACGTCAGTTATTACCCCCGCAGCATGGAAGTCTGTCATAGCTTTGGCAAATACCGGCAAATTGGTGTTTGTTTCAGTGCATGCAAATACCATTGTCTCTGTACTGCAATCAATTGTGCATGATGCTGACCCAGCTGAGCAGACACAGTTGCGTATGGAGCTTGCAACAGCTCTTGGCGGTGTAATTAATCAACGTATAGTGACTACAATCACGAGCGAGCTTATGCCTGTTGTGGAGCTGCTCATTCCTAATGATGCTGTGCGCACAATTATTCAAAGCGGCGACTTCATGCAGGTGCAAAATATTATTTCAACTTCTCGCGAGGAAGGTATGCGCAGCCTTGATTTTAGTTTACGCATGGCTATCGATGGTGGGCGTATTACCCGCCAAGAAGCTGCTCGACACGCAGAAAATCCACGTTTATTTATGTAACTTATGGCACAGTTTCGATACATTGCACGTACACGATCAGGCGAATCACTACATGGCACCATAGAGGCTGTTTCTGAGAGTGCTGTGCAAGATTCTATGCGCGAGAAGGATCTCATTTTACTTTCTGTAGTAGAAGTAAAAAGTTCCCAACTTGCATTACAAATTAAACAACTCACTCGACGTATTGGTGTCAAAGATTTGGTTATTTTCTCTCGTCAGCTCGCAGTACTGATCAGCGCAACAGTGCCGATTGTGCGTGCACTACGTATTTTGTCTAAACAAACGGAGTCTAAGGCGCTCCGAACAATCATTGTGAAACTCGCCGATACAGTTGATGGTGGAGCACCTCTTTCGGCCGCACTCAAAGATCAAGGTCACATTTTTGATGACTTCTTTGTGTATATGGTTAAGGCTGGAGAAACTACAGGCAAGCTTGATGACGTGCTCACATACTTGGCTGAGCAAAAGTACGGTGACTATCAATTAAAGAATCGTATTGTAAGCGCTCTGATTTATCCAGCATTAATCATTGTCGTCATGTCAGCGGTATTTATTTTTATGATGGTATATGTGGTTCCAAAAATGCTTGATGTTGTTTCTCAAACAAGCATGAAGCTTCCGTTTGCCACTCAAGCACTCTTGACCATAAGTAATATTATCCAAGGATATTGGCTGTTTATGCTACTCGGTTTATTTTTGCTTGCTGTAGTGTATGTTTTTGCTCGCACCCAGCCGGCAGGGCGGATGGTCATTGATAAAGCAAAGCTACGCATCCCTATTTTTGGGAATATTTTTCGCAATATCGCTCTTGCTCGCTTGAGTCGCAGTCTTGCAAACTTACTTGCTTCAGGGGTGCCGTTAAATAAATCGATCGAAATTGCCTCTGATGTTATTGGGAATGTGGTGTATAAAGATATTATGATGCAGGCAAAAAAAGAGATTGAGGGTGGGCGAGCATTGTCTGATGCTGTAGGGAGACATACCTATATTACCCCAATGTTCGCGCAAATGATTAACGTCGGTGAAGAAACTGGCAAAATTGATCAAATTTTATTTAAGGTCGCGGAGTTTTACTCCAATGAAGTGTCAAACCTCACAGCAACGTTAGTGAGTATCTTTGAGCCATTGATTATTGTCATTCTTGGTGGTGGAGCGTTAGTGCTCGTTCTTGGTATTTTGTTGCCAATCTATCAGATTACAGCTCAATTTTAATACGGACACAGTACGCCATGATATAGTTTGACATCTGAGAGAGAAGATGGCATAATTTTTGCATCATTTTTTGACTAAAAACATGCCCGAAGAGGTGCAAAAAAAAGATCGTTCAGGTGTCTGGATGCTGGGTATTCTCATTTTTCTTTTGTTTTGTGTTGGTATTTGGCAAGTCCGTTATCAGTTGTTTGCTCAAGATCGTGTCAAAGCTCAAATTATTGCTCAGCTTCAGAAAAAAGTGAACACGAACATTGATAGCTATCTCGCAAACTCTGACGAAGCGCAAACGTTGCAAGATTTACAGGGTAAGGATACTGATGAAGATGGCATCAGCGATTTTGATGAGCAATATGTGTACACTACAAGCCCGTATTTATTAGATTCTGACTCCGACGGTGTTGCTGATCTTCAAGAAATTACTGACGGCACAAATCCCAATTGTCCGGAAGGTGAGTCCTGCGCACAAGAGCGTGTGAATACAAATTCAGTCACTATTGATGCTTCCGAAGCTCTTGCTGGGCTTTCTTCGGCGCAGGTTGCACAGATTGAAAGTGCTGTAACACCAGCACAACTGCGCCAAGAGCTTATTAACTCAGGTGTCGCTGCGTCCGACTTGAGCGGCCTTTCTGACGAGCAACTCATGGAGTTGTTTCAACAAACGTTGACTCAGCAGGTGAGTAGTGATCCGCAAACCATTATTAATCAAAAAGTTGAGGCGATTCGTGCTATGACTATTACTGAGAAAAAAGCACTCCTTGCAGATGCTGGGATTGACAGTCAGACTATCAGCTCTCTTTCCGACGAACAAATTGACGCTCTTGTTGAACAGGCAGTTGAGGGTGCATATGAGTCGGTTGTTGGTTCAAGCACAAACAGCGCATCAAGCTCATCCAATCAATAGTTGAATGTATATATGACTACACATCGCCCCCTCCTTACACGCCGCCTGAAGTCACTGTTTGCTTCTTTCGGTATCGTTTCTGCATTGATTGGTTCCCCAGTTGTTTTGGTCGGCACGTCTGCTGTAGCGATATTTACACCACATAGCGCCTTTGCCGCTCCAACTAACGAGTTGTCCTCTGTTCCTGCGTTGCTCAAAAAAGTGCTCGATGTGATCGCGCAAGGGTTAATTACTGCAGCAGATGTGGGATATAAAAATGCACTGCGTACCTTCTTGGAGAAAATTGCTTATGATTCAGCGGTGTTTTTGGCTTCTGCCGGCGAAAATCAAACGCCGTTGATCAGCGCTAAGAGCATCGGAGAGTACGTGCAGTCGGCACGTGACGCAGCAAAAGGTGAATTTTTGAACTCACTTGCCTCTAAAAACGGTTTTATCAACCTCAATTTGTGTAATTTGCCCACTGTGCAGTCTGTGCAATTGCAGATTATGCTTCCGAAATTGTTGGCAACTGAGCCGGTAGCTCCAACATGTACGTTGAGTGAAATCAAAGATAGTCTCGCTGACTATGCCGACTCCTTTCAAGAGCAGTGGCAGCTCATCATGGATGACCCTTCTGTGTTCGTAAATGTTGCTGTTGCATATGATAACGGTGATAATGCCTTGAGCACATTGATTGATACATGGGGAGAAGCTATCGGAGCAGGAGAGAAGGCAGAGTCTGAGGCTAAAGTTGAGCGTGCAAAATCTGATTTTCAAGATCTCAAAGAGGATATTTCAAATTACATTAAAACGCCATCTAATGTTATTGAGTTCCAAACTGAAGCCTCCATTAGTCAGTCGACTCAAACTGAAACAACACTTACAGACAATCCTGTTGCCGATGCGCTCATGGTCTTTACCCGTACGTTGACATCCAAGCTCATGGATCGTATCGGTAGCGGCTTGATTACATTCTTCACCACATCTGATATTGCCTCCTCATTGTCTGGCGACTCCTCAACTACAGCAGCTGGTGCAGGTGTTGCTGGGGCAAAGCAACAATATGCATCCTTTAAAACAGCTTCGTTTAACTCTGGAGGCACCTTTGACATTTTAACCCAATTTGCTGCTTGTCCAGAACAAGGAGCAGACGTGACGAATTGTGTTATCAATGAGAGTCTTCGTTTGGCAATTGAAGAGCATTTGACTGTGCAGCAAGCCATTGATCAAGGGTTGATTGATGGTGCGACTCCGTTTGCATTTGATCCATCAAATGCTGGTGCTCCAATCGAAGATCCTTCTACAGGCATTCCATTCCGAAGTATTGAGATTTTGAAGCAGTATAATGTGGTTCCGGTTGGTTGGGTGTTGGCTGCGCAATACATGAAAGATTTTGGTGGCGACGCTCTTACTCTTCAACAACTCATAGATAATTACGCCAAGTGTGATGCCTCTGACTACTCTCCATATTGTGGGTTGGTTGACCCGGCATGGACATTAAAAGCTCCTGCAGCCTATTGTAAAGCAGAGGGGTATGGTGAGACTATTGCCAATAGTCAATTTGAAGATCTTGATGGTTCTGAATTTACTTCGGAGGCGAATTTGGTGAGTCGTTTAACAAGTTGTTTGGATGCGCAAACCTGTTTGTCTGAAGATTCAAACGGCAGTTGTGAGGCGTATGGATATTGCACACAGCAAGAGGCAATCTATCAATTCCAAGGCGAATCCTGCCCTGTCTACATGGCTTCATGTTCCTTGTATACTGATGCCGATAATCAAAAAGTCTCATACCTGAGCAATACGTTGAATTACAATGACTGCTCAGCTGATAATGTAGGGTGTCAGTGGTATTGTACTGAGTATAATACAGTTGATAGCGCGTTCCAGTGCTCTTCGCAGGGGATGATATACCCAACATGTACAGCAGAATCTGGTTGTTCGTGTACAGTAGACGCTGAAACATGCACCATCGCTTTTGGCGGATTCCAATGTTCTACAGCTTCAAGCGCAGTGTGTACCGGTACTCCTGTGGCAGACACGACAGAAAATATTGACTCGGCAATCAGTTTTGATAATGATGTCACACCATGTACAAATTCAGGTGCAGGATGCACAGAGTTTATCACTCAAAAAGGTGGTGCTAACGTTTTGGCCAATGCAAGCTTTGAGCACTTTAACAGCTACCATACAGTTGATATTGCCGCCCTTGATGAATTAGGTGCAAAAGCAGACGATAGCACGACCTTTCCATATGATGATACATTTGGTTTTTATGGCACAGATGGCGCAGGCGCTCCATGTACTGAGGACTCGGGCTCTCAAGAGTGTGCAGGATGGCAGTTGCGTGATGGTGTGCAAGTACGCGCAGTCAATGATGCAGGGGACGGCTCTGTAGCTTTGCAGTTCGATGGCGCAGGCACGGGGTATATTTCTACGGTGTTTGAAACAGGCTCTCCACTGGGTGGACGTACATTTATACTGGGATACCAATATCAAAATCCAGCATCTACTGATTGTGATGCCGAATATTGGGTGCGTCCTGACGACGGTTCCACAACCCCGAACGCTATTTCTCAAATTTACTATTCAAGTGGTTCCTTTAACAGCATAGATCCACAAACATGGACATTCGACAGCTCCGTTACTACAACAGCAGTGCGTGTTGGCATTCTTTCCCCGGCAGGATGTAATCTGTTGATCGATGCCGTAAAACTCGAAGAAAATTCTTCTGCAACTAGCTACACCGCATATGGCGCATCTGCTGATTTGACTTATGTTGATATGGATGAAGCGCTCATCTGCTCACCGGGTGATGTTGGTTGTCAATTGTACACTCCGATCACAGGTGAAAGCGACATTCCAGTGCCGGGTATTATCTCTAATCCATTGTCGGCAGAGTGTGGAGCTGGTGATGACTTTTCAAACCCGGCATGTTCACAATGTCTTGAGCAATTTGTGGGTTGTGAGGCATACATTCCTCAACAAAACGCGTACTCAGCACCGATCAATACGGTAGCTGGCTTTGATGACCCTACAACACTTGATGCAACACTCGCAGCAGGCATTGCACAACGTACCGGGTATTATTGCGACGGTACACTGACGGCATGCTCACCTGAACGCGCTGAGCTTGATTGTGGTAGCACTGCGGTTGCGTGTTTGCCGTCGGTATCGATCGTACCGTCTACTGGTACGCAATGTTCAGTTGAGAACGTTGGTTGTGAGGAGTATGTCAATATCGATGCTCAATCTGAAGGTGGCGAAGGGTTGGAATATTATAGTTATATTCGTCAATGTGTGCAGCCGTCTGATGCTCAAATCGCTGCAGGCACCATTGATACATTTTATACATTTGAAGGTTCGGATATTACCGGGTATCAAATTCGTTCATGGTACTTAAAGGCAAGTAATGTTGATGGTGGTCCATGTACAAACCTCGATCTTTTTGGTGACAGTGCTCAAACCACTTCGGCAGATTGTATTGACACTTCCACGACTCAACAGAGCTGTTCTGCGGACGACATTACAACAAATCCAGATTGTACAGAGTACTACGATTCAGCCGGCGGTGTGTACTATCGCTTAGCTTCAACAACTATTACAGTTTCTGATAGTTGTCAGGCTATGCGCAACTCGCTTGATCAACGCTTGTATTACACTATTCCTTCCGAGAGTACGTCATGTCCTGCTGCAGCCAATTTGTGCCAAGAGTTCCAAGGCTCTGAAGGCGAAGCTGCTCGTGCCATTGTTGAGGAAAGTTTTGATTCCGGTGTGTGGACAGATGGTGAATCTTCGTCCACCGTCATTACCGCAAGCACAGGTCAATCGATGGCTATTGGCGCAGGCACGACAAACGGCTTTACCAGCGCGTACACAGATGTCAGCACATTGCTCGATACAGACACGAATTATGTTGTGACCTTCTGGGCAAAAGCATCTGAAGAAAATGTTACGCTCACTCCGTACTTCTCATCCGGTACCACGATCAGTCCATTTAACACCAGCGCAACACTTTCCACAGATTGGAAGCGTTTCCAAATGGGCCCTGCTGCTCTTGCAACATTGAATGGTGATGAGCAATTTGGCTTTGCAAGCACCAGCTCTACCTCCTCAACTTCGTACATTGTGTATATCGACACAGTGACTCTTACCGAAAGTAATAGTTACTTCCTTATTGCTGGCTCAGCAGATTTGTGCACAGGATACGGATGTGAAGAGTATCTTGATTCCACAAGTGAAACTCATTATTTGAAATCGTTCACAAAACTGTGTGATGAAAATGATGTTGGTTGCCAAACAGTCATCGCCACACACAATAGCGAGAATCCATTCTATCAAAACTACAACGGTGAAAACGAATACACTGAAGATGATGTCGCTGTCGTTCAAGACGAAGTCATGAATGTTGTGGTGAACGATGGTGTGTTGTGTCAGTCGTTGGATGCAAGTTGTACTGCTGTTGGTATACCTGACCTTGATGAAAATGAAAACGTTGAATCACTGAGCACAACATATATATTGAATGATCCTGATGCCTACGACACCATCCTCTGCCAAGAACAACAGCGTTCCTGTCAGCAATACTCCGATAGCAGCGGCACAACAGTGTACTTCAAAAATCCTGGTGATAAGTATTGCACATACAATTCAGCTGATGGTGAATGGCAAAAACCGGATGGTTCTGCATGTCCTGTGCAAAATTCGAGCACAGCTGCTGAGCCTTCGCAACCAAAAGGAGCAATTTGTAATGCTGGTGTACGTGTAGGAGAGTTGTGTACATCTGATGCGCAATGTCCAAACGAGGACGGTGTAACATTGTCACGATGTGTATCTAATGCCGACGAAAATTCAGGATGGGTTGGTCGTTGCGAAGATGCCTATAACGGTTGTACGTTATACGTGGATCCAAATCCAAAAACCGAAATTGATAACGCACAATTTGAAACAGATATTAAAGATAACACCGACATTACCTCCACAGAGCCTGATGGTGTGCCAGATGAATGGGATGAAAATCTTGAGCTAAGCTCCTATTATTTGCGTGATTTCTTCTCAGAAGGTGGGTTGAGTTCAGGCTCAACTGTTGGATGTTCAATTTTTGCCTCTGCCGTTTCTCCGGTTTTTGATCGCGACACTAGCGTCCAATTGCAAGCAGGCACCACAGATAGTGCGTGGTGTATAGTGAACACCTCTGATTTCATTACCATTAGACGCGATTCCACGTACACTCTTAGCGGACACGTGTATCTTGAAGATGCAACGGACCGTTTTGCTATCGGTTTATTGTATTACGATGCTGATGGTAATGAAATTTTGTTCAAAGATTCGGCGCGCACAACTGTGTTGACAACCGAAGACCACGCATTTGCTGCATATGCAGGAGGCTCTCGCTCTTCAGAGACATTGCCAACAGGGGAATGGATGCGCTTCTCAGCAGTGATTGGTCCAAACATCGCACATGAGTTTCCTGAGGATGCGTACTATGCACAAGTATTCCTCGAGACTCGCGAAACAGGGGCAGATTCCTCTGTGTACTTTGATGCAATTCAGTTTGGCGAAGATCAAGAATATACCTATATCGCCAACACCGTTGATGGTTCAAGCAGCTCAGATTTGAATTCATGTAATGGCACTGTCGATATTGCCAACGGTTGTGTAGCATTTCGCGACACTACATCAGCCGACCTAACAACACTTTCAGTGATCAACTCTGAGACGGCGGTGAATACTGATTTCACAACCAATCCATGCACGTTTAACTCCGGTGTCGCTTCTGAGAGTTGTGACGGAGCAATGAACGTGGCGGATAGTAATGTTGTGCTGAAAGTTGAAAACGATCGTCAATGTTCGCAATGGTTGACGTGTATCTACTCGCGTCCAAATTATGATGAAAGCGGTAACCTCATATCCACCACATGTTTACAGGTTGGTGAATGTACAAAACGCAATCCAGACACCGGACAATGTCTTGAGCTTGCTTCAGTGCGTGCAGCTTCTTCTCTTGGGTATGACGATGACCTTTCTGCCATATCTCAACCGGGTAACACAGACTCGCTCATTGATATTTCAATGCTTTCAGGATACTCAACAGTTGGCGCAGAATGGACAGGTGTATGCTCAGAGAGCAACGTCTGTGTAGGTGGTGCAAACGATGGTAATGCATGCTCTGTCAATGAAGATTGTGCCGATGCTCAAAATGCATATGGATATTACTCACCAGCAGTGATGCCGCAGCAAGGTGCCGCAGGGGCAAGCTCTACTGAAGACATCGTCTCTGATGGTGATTTTGAAGAGGTGTATTGTGTTGGCGAAACTCTCTTCAATGTCGATGATATTGGCCTTACTGATCAGCGTGATGATCATGTCGGTGAATCCCTTACTGAAGAGTTCTCAACCCTTGATAATGCGCGTGATAAAAAATTGAAATGTACTCTCGATACTATGTGTCGCACCACGAACACAGAGTCGAAAGTTGAGTCTATTTTGGACACTGCTGAATTATCAAAAGATGTTGAGACCATCCCATACTCCGAAGGGTGGTGTGAAAATGTTGATACAGAAAGCCAAGCATGGAACGACTGGTCAACTGTTGGCGATGCCGAGATGTCCATTATCGACTATCAATCAAATGGCGTTGAGGGCGCTCCATACACTCCGGCAACAAGCGACATCGCTATTATTCAAACTGATCGTTATGCTTCGGCATACGGTTCAGGTCGCTTAGATTTAAACAATGTCATGCTTGTGGCACCAAAAGATAATGCCGAGAGTGGTGTGCGAGCGAATCTTGGCAATGTCATTAGTAATGGGAATAGTTACGTCGTGTCCTTTGATGCTCAATATATGAGCACCCCTTCTGATAATGACTTTATTCAGGTTGGCTTGGTTCATGGTGATGATCCGGAAAATATTGACTACTTTGAGCAAGGCACATCAATGGCCGACATTGTCTTTGTTGTTGATGCTTCGGGGAGCATGAGCGACTATATTGCTAATGTTGCCAGCGCAACATCCGCACTTGTGAGCGGTCTTCAAGACGCGGGGGTGAACTATCAAACGGCCATTGTTACGACTGGCGGTGGTCGCGTGCCACGAGTCCTCGACTTTGATGATTACACTTCTGGCTCTGGCGCTGACTATGGTGAAGCCGATGGAGTTACGGTTGACTTTACAAATGATGCGACTGAGTTTGCTGCGGCAATGAACTATATCAGCGGTGACCTTGATGGAGGTTCAGCCTTCAACTATGAAGCGTTGGTGGATGTTGCTGCTGGTGTTGTGGATGAGCACACACTCAACTTCCGTTCAGGCGCACAGAAATTTGTGATCTTACTTACCGATGTGCGACCGGAGAGCGGCGATGATCACATTGTGAACGGTACTTCATCCAGTTCTTGGGATGAAGATGATGAAACCGCGTTGATTGAAACTATTGATGGTACTCCATATGTTTTATACACCATCACTGAAACTGATGTGGCCAACGCATACAATCAGCTTGTTGAGCAGTATGGCGGTGAACAGTTTGATATTTCATCTTCAAATTACTCGGGGATTCTTTCAAACGTTTCAAGTGCAATGACCGATCTTGTTTCTGAATTTAAATTTTCAAACAGCTATCAACGCTATACACTCGGTCCAATTCAAGTCTCTCATAAAATTGATCAAAATGACGATACCTACCTTGTTATTCGCCAAGTTGCCGGCTCCGAGAACCTCTTGTTTGTAGTCGATGACGTTTCGTTGTTGCCGGCTCTTGAAGTGAATAAAGAAAATAATCCGGCATCAGAAAACTCTACGTGGTTGATCTCGCGTGAATGTCGTGGGTATCCGGAAGATTCGTCCACTGAATGTAATTATAAAGACACATCTGGTACATTCTACCAAGGGTGGAAGGGGTACTGTTTGCGACATGATCAAGATGTCACATCCACTCCGGACATTGATGAATCGCAACGTTGTATTGCATGGTGGCCGGTTGATACGATTGCCGGTGAGCCGGATAATGTTTCGCGCGACACAGTAGCATACTCTAGCTTGTACCCAGTCTACTCATGTTTGGTTGCAAAAGGTAATGCAAGTATTTCAGTGTGCGCAGAGACAACCAACGGTACGCGTGATGGTTTACTCTGTACAACCGATGCGGATTGTGGTGGTGACGCAGGCATTTGTGTGGGTGACGGCGATGAGATCACTGAACAGGCTCGCTATTTCAACGGTCGCGAAAGTGATGCATATGATTTGAACTCTGCGTATACGATCGCAAACTACACGATGAGTCATAGATTTGTGGATTTCCGTTTGGATACAGAAGATGCACACATAAATTCAACCGGTATTTCAGCTCCGGGAGATCATGAATATGCTTTCTTCCATCGATTTGATGTGGCTGACGGGGATCTCCCTGTTGAAGGTTCGATCAATATCTCTGAAATTGATGATTTGCACTACTTCCTTGGAGATCTGACGATTAATTCAGACGGTCTGGGTAGTGGTGTATCTGATGAAAATGTTACCTCTGCGCAAAATACATGGTACGCAGGGCCAAACGACTTAAATCTTCGTTCCGACTTACAGACGCAATCAAGCAAGATGTTCTTGCAGCACACACAACTGTTGCAAGAAGAAGGTGAGACGGATACGGTTGACGAAAATTGGAATTTCCAATGTGCAAACAGAACAACCGATCCGGATTGTATGCCTGTGTACTCATATCAAAAAGCGGCATGGTGTGGCTCTTCACCATGTGACGCTGAGAGCACGCAAGATGAATGGAAAGATGTAGATTTCACATTTGTGAAGGCTATCATGCCAAAAACAGAGGATGCAACATTGGATCAGTACATTGATAGTTATCTTTCCCAAGAGGTCGATCCATTTGTCTCACTTGATGACATCAGTGCCGGCTCAGCAATATGGACAGCCAATGATGGAGAGGGTACTGCTGGTCAAATTCGTAACAGTAACTTTGTTGGCAGCCATCAATTTGGTACATTCTTCCAAAGTGAAGAGACAGAGAATAGTGCGTTTAGTAGATTGCCTGAATCAGCTACCTTTGATCCAAGCAATGATTCATGTTTTGGTAGTGGTGGTGACACGAGTTGTGGCGCAAATATCGTCGGTGTGAAGTTTGACTTTGAGCAGGGCCACTTGAAGTATGTGTACGTTTTCTATTGGGCTGGGATGCGCAATACCGACTTTGCTCATGTTGAGAATGCATATTGGGAGATTGGCTTACGTGAACCATGCTTATTGGCTGTGCAATCTGTAAGCGAGGAAGCTATTACTACACCATGGATGACCCGTACAACAAGTACGTCATCATATGCAATTCCTGGCACCGGTGTGGAATTTAGCTCTGAACCGACAAATGATGTCTATGGCGCAATCGGTATGGACAGCCCATCAACAGTAGGTCCGGTTGATTGTGAAGATACGCTTGAAGGCAATTGTGGTAGCATCCCAAATGCCGAGGGGTCTACTACATTATTGGATGGCTTTGGCGGCACAGAAGGTGTTGTGCCAAGTTGGGTTTCAGGCAACTTTGATAATGTCACCACTTCGGCAGGTAACTTACCATACGCAAGTCCTATCGCCTCTATTGGACAAGGTTTGCCTCTCGCATGTATTGGAAATTGCGGAGTTTCAGTATGTAATGGTACAGATGGCACGGGCTTTGGTCTTAATGGCGAAGAGCTTGCAAATGAGTACCATGAAGAAACCGTGTCATCCTGCTTTAATGGCACTATTGGTGTGCCGTTAGGTGTATGTTCTGAGAGTGGTAATCTCTGTAATGATGCGCTCACAGATTGTAGTGGAACAGGAGAAACGTGCGAACCAATGGACGTGTCGAATAAAGGTGCCGGCGAAGCAACATACTATGATCAGCTGCAAGCCGCTGCTGCTGTTGCATGGCAACGGTATCGTCTCTTGTTCCCAACACTTGGAAGCAACGGTGCTGCACCAACACGGCTCAGCCAATCAAGTATCTTCTACGCTCCATTGAGCTCATTTGCAACGCCAGGACAAGTCTTTCAGTATGTGCCACAATTGTTGCAAAATACCACTACGGACTCCTCTATCAGCGATGCGTTTGATCAAGATGGTGATACTATCTTTGACTTTGAGGATATGTCTGAATGCACAGGTGCTCGTGATGAGAATGATTACTGTTATGTGCAACCTGAAGTATCGAATATTATTGTGAACTATGGAACATCCGGCGACATAACGGTTCCAAGCGGCACATTTGTATCGTTACAATTTGACAGCGCTGTGAATGCCGATCAAGAGCCGTTGCAAAATATCAACATTGAATGGCTGGGTATTATAGATTCTCCAACGTTCAATTCAAGCGGTACGGTGATTACAGAGCCATGGGCCGCAGCTGCAACAATCGGGCACAGTTACGCATACGCGTATACATGCGATCCTGCAAACCATGATTATTGGGATAATGATGCTCAAGCATGCGCATATCAGCTCCGTGTGCAAATTCAAGATAATTGGGGGTTCTGTAGCGGTGAAACATCAATAACACGCACTCGTACATATTCTGGCGGCGACGCATGTACTTCGTACGACACCTATGCTGGCACGATCTATGTGAAGCCCTAAGGACTCACGCTCCTGAAATAAAAAACCCGAGGTATCTCGGGTTTTTTATTAACCTATTTGTATAGAGAGGGGAAGCATATTCGAAACTCCTGTGGCAACTGCTTGTGAGGTTGTTGATAACAACATCCTTCAAACGAGTCGTCACCCCAAGAGCGTATGTTCTCCTCCCCATAGCAATAGGTTATACACTGTACATTCATGCCATAGTTCACTCATTACGTCAACAGTATATATGCTGCCAGAAAAAAGTTGACGCTAGGCATAATTTCTGGTATAGTCGGTACAGTTTTTTTTCTCGCAAAACAATAGCACAAGATATGTTAATAACGATGATTTCTCGTTTAGTCGCAGCTGGAGACATGATGCAGCGAGGAGTTGCTGTGCTTAAGAAAAAGGCTCTACATCTGGCGAAGATGTCGTTGTATTGGTCCGGTATTGTCACACTCGGGATTACCTGTAGTGTCGTTATTTTTAATCTGGCAGGTGGAGATTTTGTGCATGTAGCGCACGCTGCAGGTTGGGAATGGATTGGCATCATTGTCGGCAACTTTTTATATTATGCCATTATTGGCCCTGTCGGTATCGCGTCGGTGTTAATGGCCTATATCATGCAGGTGGTTATTAACTATCCTTATGGTTCATTTTGGGCCGACAATACAGCAGGAGGCTTTGTGAATGTGTCAGGTGTGCAAACCGGCTGGCGATTGGTGCGTGATATATGCAACGTATTTTTTTCCCTTATTTTAGTGATTATTGCTTTGGCAAACGTTCTTAAAATTGAGGCGTATTCTTGGAAGACGCTCATGCCAAAGTTTATTCTCATGGCCATTTTGATTAATTTCAGCAAAACTATTGCCGGCGTATTCACTGATCTTGGTACTGTAGCCATGGCTACATTCGGCGGTTCGTTTGCCGACTCATTTGCCTCTGGTGTTATTGGTGCGTTTGGCTTGCCGTCATTAGGCGATCTGACTGGCGCAACATCTGGGAGCACCCTTGGTTCTGGCTCTTCAGGAAGCAGTGTTATTTTGGCGTTCATTCTCGCTGCCGGCATGACGCAAACGTTCTTTGCGCTCATTACCATCTACACGGCAATACTGATTTTCCGTATCATCATGTTGTGGTTTTTGATTGTACTTTCTCCAGTTGCTTACATCACACGCATTTTGCCACAAACAAAAAAATACTCCTCTCAGTGGTGGGAGATGTTTGGTCGGTATGTTACCGTTGGACCACTTATCACATTCTTTTTATGGCTTTCACTCACACTCACTTTTGGCAACACTGTTGATGCGTCAGCAACCGACACCACTGGCGGCAATCCGTTGAGTAGTGGTATTGAAAGCGGTGTTACCGATTCCAGGGTACAACTCCAAGCACCAACGAGTGGGTTTACCGCAACATCCCCAAACGTGATGGCCAATTTTATGATCGCGTTGATGATGCTCATGGCCTCATTGCAGCTCGCATCCAAAATGGCTGCTGAAGCAGGCAAAATTACCGGTGCTGTTGAGAAGTTCGCATGGGGTGCCGGTTCAAATCTGCTCAAATACTCTCCATTGGGTGTGGCTGGTCTGGGTGCGATGCTTGGGGCCAAAAATGCAGGTTTTTTGGCGAAGACGTTGGGTACCAGTGACAAGTTAAAAGATACCGCCGTTGGAAAAGGGTTGTCGTTGTTGGGCTCCACAGTGCTTGAGCCACGTGAATTTTTGAAAAAAACATCTGAAGGGTTTGGAGATTGGCGCAAAAATACGGTGAAGAAGACCGATGCAGCTGTTGCAGACCAGCAGCACCATATGGCTGGAGGTAGTTCAATTATTTCAAAGCTTGCTGGCGGAGTACTGGGTTTACGCGTAACTCCAGAGTATATTTTTGAAAATGTTCTTGCCCCGACACTTAATCCAAGCAAAGGTGGTATAGCGCGTGCTATTGGTAACCTTATAAAAGGGGGTCAATTAGAAGGGGATATTACAAACGCCGAGACAAATTATAAAAGCGAAAAAGCACAACTGCAGGCTGAGAAGGCCAACACAGGCGATGATCTTGGCGGTGGTGTAACAAGTACTGGCAATGGTGAATTTAATCGTTACAAGGATATTGAAGAGGCTCAACACGCTCTTGATGAGTATAAGAATATTGCTGCGGGCATGGATAATCTGGATGCTCAGTTAACGAGTGGTAAATTTGACCTCAAGAGTCAAGCTGTGCGCGTCAGTATTCAGGATGCTATTGATCAATTAAAAAGGCAGCAAGCTGGTTTTGAGGCCGCGGGTTTGACTATTGATGCGCAGAATGCACAAAAAGAAGCTCAGGGTTTGGAGAGATTGCTTTCCGGCCAAGCGTTGCAGGATCTTCAAGCTGAGCGTAGCAGACTTGCTCAAGCAGGGCAGAGTACCGCGGCTATTGATGCACAGATCGCGACACTTACCAAAGGCATGTTGACGTTCAATCAATTGCGAACCTTTGGAGGATCTGGAGCGATCAACAAACAGGCTATTGAACAAGCATTGAAAGATCGTAAAGGCGAGCTTGATAAAGAGCGTATTGCTCGCGAACAAAAATTGCTCAACTCTACAGGCGATGCTGGTTTGCGTACCCTTACCGGCCCTGCGGCAATGCGTGCGTTAGAAGGTTTTACAGGGGCATTTAATGGTGTGATGACTTCTCAAAGCGCTGCAAACCCAAATATGACCTATCAAGAGCGTTTGGATGCGAGGCAGCGTGTTGTCAGTGGGTGGGATGATGCATTACAGCGTGCGCAAACAGCTCGTGCACTGTATCGCCCTCCTGAAGATTTGCATCACACTGCTCATGTGAATCACGAAGTTTCAGATGCCAAAAAGAAAATTGCAAGTATTATTGATGGTGGTGAGCTCAGAAACCGCTTGGCTGAGGCATTGGCGAAAAAAGATCACTATATGATCGAGGCTCTTGTACAAAGAATTACAGCTTCAGGAGACTTGCCGTTACTGCTGACATCTTTTATGGCGCGTAATGGACATCGAGTAAAAGATGACGGAACACCGGTTTCTGCTGATGCTGCTGGTTTGGAATTTTTTCGTAAGAAAATACTTGAGGAGCTCGGTGGCATGAGTCATCATGCCTCTATGCGTGTTGCGAATGATGCCTCCATTGAAGCTGCCTTTAATAAAGGCCAACAAGCCATTGGTGTAGCCTATACGGTAGACGCTTCCACTGGTCAATTGAAATTTATTAAGGAAGATTCTCAGCGTGAGGACTGGCTTGCCGCAGAAATGACCACGCGGTCTGTGCGCAACCTCTTAAACTTTGGTGCAAATCAGTGGGGTACAAAAGTATTAGGTAGCGACGGTAATCTAAAATTTACTGTGAATGGCGGTGGCATGAAGTTGCTCAAAGCTTTTCAAGGTGATCTTGCCGACAAGCATTATTTTGCTGGGTGGTCTGCTGATGCTAAAGCTGCGCTTTCAGCACCTGAGGTTATTCAGCAGTTGCGTAAGGAAGGCATTAATCCTAATTTGATCACAGCCTTGGAACAATATAGACGCACAACAGCAGATGCTGGGCGTGTACGCTTCGCAGCATAATTTCAACCACGTATGGCAGACACACAAACACAAGTAGTATCAGTCACAGACCCTCAAGCCATTGCACAAGTGCAAAAGGTGATGGAGGAGTTATGGGATGGCGCGTTTTACGAAGAGTATTACGAAACGTTTCGTGACTTGGAAAAAGCGGTGAACGCACATCGTCGCGAACTTGAAACTCAGTATCCGTTGATTTTGCAACGATACGAACTGTTGATGAATACGGCGCGTTGGAATAATTTGAATCGTTTGTATGAGCAGGAGTTTGAAATTCTTTTTTTTCAAAATCCTCAAGGTATTGCCGATCGAGAACTTTCTGAAGTGCTCGATGCGTTGCGATATGCGCTCATGCAAGAGCCTGTTCGAGAAGAGCGTGATATTTTGAAGCAACGTCTGCGCGATGCGTTAGCTCGCTCCGAAGCACTTATTGGTCAAACCAAAATTCAACTCGCTGACACTCTTGTTGATCCAACGGTAAAAAATTGGATCAAGGATTGGAAAATTTTTGTTGGAGATCGTGAACCTAGCTCTTTATTGCTCGTTGAATATCTCAATGCCAGCCAGAATATTGCACAACTCCCAAAAGAAACGATTGAGACGGTTCAAAAGATTTTTCGTGTGTATACTGAACTGCTCAAATCTTCTCTTACTCCTGAAGGCGCTGAAGAGAAGTTGATCGTCATGAATCCACAGACAGGTACTTTTCATACTTTCGACAGAGGTCATATGACTGACTCTGGTGTATCCATAGATCCAAAAGATTTAGAGCTGCTGCGTCGTATGAATGGGTTAGATGCCTCTGGCCGTCCGTTGCCTGTTTCTGAACTGTTGCATAGTACGGATGTGTTCCGTGAGTACGCTCATCAAGTGATTAAAGAAAAAGGAGTGCCTACCGAAGTGCGCGCAGCTCCTGCAGAAAAAAAAGTGCTTGCAAATGAAGAGATTACTCGAGAGGCACGATCACTTCCAAAGCCCAAAGAGACGTTGTCTATGGCTCCCGCATGGAAAAGCCGAACGCCGGCGCCTTTAACAACTCCTATACGCAAAACCTCAACCCCTATGCCTACACCCACGCCTACGCCAGCGCCGTCAGAGGCTATGTCAAGCGCGGAGCTTGCTCAGTATGTGGTGAGCGAAATGCGCCTCCTATTACCTTCCCACGATGTTGAATCTCGTTTTTTGAGCCTGTGTACTCGCTATTTTGATAACCGTATTTCTGTCGAGGAGTTTCGAGACGAGCTCACTAAAGTGGTAGAGATTGGTGGAGCCGGGCTCACCATGGCCGACGCTCAGCGAGTGCTTGTGGTTGCTCAACGACTACGTAAGGCTGATTTCTCTGTTCCACAAATTTCAGTGCCTATGCCAAAGCCACGGATCAAAGCGCCATCGCTTGAATCTTTGCAAAGAGCCATGGATGTCAATACTCCTGTTGCCAAGAAAGGCGTGCAACACACCCAGCCGCAAGTTGAAGATATTTTTGGCAACATAGATGCTGTGCCGGCTATGGGCACATCTGCATGGAATACCCTTCCCACAACCATGCGTGAGGCTTCATCAGTAAAACGCGGGCCGGTGCCGGTTGGTGCTCGATCAATGCCTACACTCATGGGTCCGCTTGATGAACTGCGTGCCATGAATCTTGAAGAGTTTCGTCGTCTCAGCCCCCGTCCGGAAGAGGCAGTAAAGCATATTGCCAACCAACTGAGGGTGTTAGAAGAGGAGTCTGTTGCACAGAAAGCTGCCGGTATTCACGCATGGAGCCAGAGTCCGCTCAATCAACTGTATCTTCGGATTGGGCGAGAAAGCTTGGATCGTATGATGTCTGTTGACGATGTGATTCGAGCACAGAATGAACGCAAAGAGCCAACATTAACTATTGCTGAGTTTCAAGCCATTGCCGATTTTAATCGTACATTACGCTTTTAACACACATGCAATTTCTTGTCCCTCAATTTATTGATGTTGAATCCAAGATCATTGGTCCCATTTCAGTGCGTCAATTTATTATTTTATTGATTACCGCAGGTATTGATTTTTTGTTGTTTAGATTTTTTCCTCTTGTGCCGGGGTTTATTATGATATTTATTATCACGGCTATCGCTTGCGCATTTGCTTTTGGTAAGGTGAATACTCAGCCGATGCATTATTTTGTACTGAACCTCATTCAAACAGTACGACGGCCACGTCAGCGTTTGTGGCGTCGCGCTCAATATGTTGAGTATAAACTTGAAAAAGAGAGTGAAGTTCAACCATATAGAACAAAGCCGATGGTTTCACAGTCACGACTTGCCGAGATGTCGTTGCTTGTCGATACTGGAGGTAGTTATGGTATGGACACTCAGCGCAGTGCAGCTTCAGTTGAGCGAATTGTTAATGATGAAAAATCAAAAAGTAATAACACCCTTCAACACATTCAGTTAAAGGAATTGAATTTTGATCGCGTTAAAGACCCACGATTTTATGGCGAAAAATAAAAACAACAAAATTAAAGTACAGCAAGAGCCTTCGACGCAGCAACATATTCCTTTTGGTGAAATTCGCGATAATGTAATCATCATGAAAGATGGAACGTTGCGCACCGTCATTTTAGTTTCGAGTTTAAATTTTGCACTGAAATCTGAAGATGAGCAAAAAGGCATCGTACAAGGATATGTTTCGTTTTTAAATAGTGTGGATTTTGAATTACAAATTGTTATTCAATCGCGTCGTTTGAATATTGAGAAATATTTGGCCAAGCTCGACACGTTGGCCAAGCAGCAAGATAATGAATTATTGCGTAAACAAACAAAATCGTATCGTGTGTTCATCGAGCGTCTTGTTGAGCAAGCAGACATCATGGATAAAAAGTTTTACGTAGTTATTCCTTTTTCTCCATTTTCAGATAAACGTCGTAGCTTTTGGGCGCGCCTACGAGAAGTGCTCAGCCCTGCCTCTGTGGTAAAAATTGAAGAGGTACAATTTCAAGAGTATAAGGTTGAGCTCATGCGTCGTGTCGGCCTTGTTACTTCCGGGTTGCGCTCTATTGGTTTGCAAACAAATACTCTTGACACGCAAGCGTTAATAGAGCTGTTTTACAACACATATAATCCACTTTCGACACAGCAAAAACGTATTCAAGATCTTGATGCCATACGTGTTGACCGCTCCTATATTTAAATACACCATCTATGCCAAATTTACTTCAAGATGCTGTCCCAAAACCAAAACAGTCTTTTGGCTTTCGTCGCGCACTACAAGCTGAAAAGTCAGCGCCTCCCACACCGGTCGACCAAACTCCAGAACAGATTTCTGTTTTGGAGGCAGCGCGTTTGTATCGTAAAGGTGTTACTTCGGTCCTTGATCTTATTGCGCCTGCGGCAATGCGCGTGCAGTCTCGCTATCTTGACCTTGGCGGTAAGTTGGTGAGTACAATGTTTGTGGTGACCTATCCTCGGTACATTGCTGTGGGTTGGTTTGCGCCGATCATTTTAATGAACGCAGAGCTCGACATCAGCATGTTTTTTTACCATGTGCCTGCTGATGTGATATTAAAACAGTTAAAAAATAAAGTAGGCACGGTCGAGGCGCAGCTGTCCACAGATCGTGAAAAGGGAGCTCCGCGCGACCCATTGTTGGAAACGGCATTGCGCGATATTGAGCAGCTTCGAGATTCTATTACACAAGGGACAGAAAAATTTTTTCAGTTCGCATTGTATGTTTCCGTGTATGCTGAAAATGAAAAAGCGCTCAATGACAAGATCGAAGAAATCGATGGCATTTTTGGTTCTCGTTTAGTGCTTGCCAAGCGTGGGTATTATCAATCGGAACAAGGGTTCAACTCTACACTTCCATTGTGCAACGATGAGTTGTCCATCTACTTTAATATGAATTCGTCGCCGTGCGCCTCTTCTTTTCCATTCATCTCTTCTGATCTCACCTCTGATGATGGTGTGATGTATGGTGTGAATCGCCATAATGGTAGCTTGATTGTCTTTGATCGTTTTTCGTTGCAGAACGCCAATGCTGTGGTGTTCGCAACTTCCGGCGCAGGTAAAAGTTATGCTGTAAAACTCGAGGTGTTGCGTTCACTCATGTTTGGTATGGATGTGCTTATCATTGATCCTGAAAATGAGTACAAACATTTATCCGATGCTGTTGGTGGTACATTTTTGAGCGTCTCTCTCAACTCACAAGTAAAAATTAATCCGTTTGATCTTCCGCGTCCGGTTGGTGGCGCCGATCGTCCAGCCGATATTATTCGTTCAGCAGTGGTGACAATCAAAGGATTGTTGCGTGTAATGCTTGGCACTGTAACGCCGGCCGAGGACTCGATTTTGGATCAAGCACTTATTCAAACATACGCTAAAAAAGATATTACCCCAGAGTCGGATTTGCGCAAAGTTGAGCCACCACTTATGACCGACTTTATCAGCATCCTAGAAGGATTTGAAGGTACGCGTGATCTTGTCTTGAAATTACGCAAATATACAGAAGGTACGTTTGCTGGCTTGTTTACATCGCCAACGAATATAGATACACAAAATCAACTGATGGTATTTTCTGTGCGTGACCTCGAAGATGAGCTTCGACCAATTGCCATCTACATGATTGTAAACTACATCTGGAATGTTGTGCGTTCTGAATTAAAAAAACGTATTTTGGTCATCGATGAAGCGTGGTGGCTTATGCAAAATGAGGACTCGGCGAAATTTATTTTTGCATTAGTAAAACGTTGTCGCAAATATTATCTTGGTGTCACGACGATTACTCAAGATGTTAATGACTTTTTGAGCTCTCCGTATGGTGCTGCCATTGTGACTAACTCTGCGATTCAGCTGTTGCTGAAGCAGTCTCCGGCGGCAATCAATAATATTCAAAAAATCTTTATGCTCACCGATGGCGAGAAGTATCTTTTGCTTGAAGGAGCTGTTGGTCAGGGTATCTTCTTCGCCGGTCCAAAGCATGTGGCTGTACAGGTTGTTGCTTCGCCGGTTGAAGATCGCATTATTACCTCTGATCCCAAGCAGTTGCTTGAAATGGAGCAGGGGAGTACAGTACGAACAAACTTTGTATCATAATATTTATGCGCCCACTGTATCGTAACATCCTCATCAGCATCGTCGCTATTCTGGTTATTGGCGGAATGATTATTTTGGTTGTTATGCAGAATAGCAATACAAATACATCAACTAACACGAACGTCAACATTGGAGCACAGAACACAAACACTGTTGCAAACACAAATACTACGCTGAATGTTAACCTTGATACAAACACAAATACCACAACAAACACATCCACAAACATAAACAGTGATGTGACGCCAGCAACAGATCAAAGTGATGAGGAGGCTTTGATGCGTTTAAGTATTTTGCTTGTTGATCGTTATGGTACATACTCAAATCGCAACAATTTTGAAAACATCACGAATCTTGAAGTGTACATGACCGACAGCTTTAAATCGAAGTCCGCGCAGTTTATTAGTGAACGACAAGCCGAAGGTATTCCTGATGATTTTTATAGCATTGTCACTAATGCCCTCGTAGCTGACGTAACGGCATATACCAAAAATAAAAGTGCCACTGTTGATGTGTCAGCACGCAGAGTTGAAACACAGACCGGTGCAGAGCAAAAAGTGTTTACGCAACATGCCATCGTTACATTTCAATCTGTTGCAGGCAACTGGAAGGTTGATAGCATTGACTGGCAATAATAATATGACACCTGAACGCACACGAGCAGTTCAGGAGGCTGAGCGAGAGATTTTGAAACGTCTCGACGCACTGTTTATATTAGCCGAACATAAAAATACCGATTTCACTGATATTAAAAACGGGTACCAAGAAGTTGTTGATGCCATTAGTAAAAAATATTCCATTTTAGGAAGTGAGTTGGCTGAGAAACAGTTGAGCGATTTTGAACTGAACGTACAATCCACAGAGCTGCAAAAGCAATTTACCGCCGATATTGCTAAAGTTGCCGTTACTATCGATGCCATAAGAGAATCGTAATATGGTAGCGTATCAAAGTTTGACAAATGAGCTCATAAAAGAGGCATACAGGCCCGTTGTCCGCGCTTCTTTTACTATAGACTTGAAGGCAGTTGGCGCTATTGCTGTTGGGCAGGCAATTGCCAACGCTGAGCAAGACCTAAGATCGGGGTTGGTAAAAGGGATAGATGCGTTGAAAAATACTGTTCGTCAAGATCTGGCAAAAGAGCTTGCGCGTACTCAAGATCAAATCGCACAACTTGAACAATTCATTAACAGTCGGCGCAAAGCACACGAAGATCGTCGTCAAAGAGAGCAGACAAAACAGCGTGACGAGAGCGATGCTGATGATGACAATTCTGATGAATCTGATGCTCAAGATCCTTCTTCTCAGAGTGGAGATACTACAGAGGTTTCGGAAGAGGCGGATACTGAACCTGTTAATGTTGATGATGTGACGGCAGAGCCGGGTAATAGCGCAGCTGCTGAGACGGCACCGGTAGAGGGTGCAGAAGGTTCTGCTAGCATTGCTCCTGAGGGTGCAGTAGAGGGAGCTGGAGTTGCAGAAGGAGCCGTTGCCGCAACTGGCGGCGCAGAGGGTGCTGCAGCAGCGGCTGGGGCAGGCGAGATGGCAGCGGCAGGTGGCAGTATAGCCGGTGCGGTTGAAGGCGCGGAAGCTGGCGCCGCTCTTGGTCCTGAAGGAGCCCTTATTGGCGCTGGAGCCGGATTGTTGGCATCTGAATCAGGAATAGATCTTGGTTCTTTACAAGGTGCGCTGTTGCCTCAAGGTGGTGTGGGTGTGCCGGGCGGAGCCGCTCCCGAACTCCCGAGCGAAGAAGCGCCGACCGAGCCTATGGCCAATGAATTGAGCCCCGAACAACAACAATCTGCTGCTGGTGATCTCGCCTCAACACGTAACACGAGCACTGCTGCCTCTAACGCATCAAAAGCTGCGGGGGGCGCAAAAGCTGCTGAAGGAGCTGCCGGACTTGCTTCAAAAGCCGGCGGTTTTATACCGGGCACTCGGATGTTTTTGTGGACCGAGATGGCCGCTATGTTTGAAGATCCGTCTTTTATCTCTTTTGCATATGTCCATGTGCACCCCATTGCATGGCTCATTAAAGATCATTTTGAAATATTCAAAATACTGGATCTTGTTGGCGTGCCAACACATCAAATTTTAGAAAAACCAAGCAAGCCACAATGGATTTTGATCGGCATACTATTCTGTTTTGAATTCGTTATCATGCTTTTGATAGCAACCTTCTTTATTCTTATTGTTCTTCTAGTGAAACAAGTGCTGGAGAACGCTGAAGATTATGAGGCATTATTGATCATACCAGGGCTCCTTCATGCACCGGGAGTTACCTTATTGTATAATATTCTTGCGGCTGTATTGTAGTTGTTTTTTCGATTTGATTTTGGTATAATATATCAGACGAGTTACCTATGGCATTATCTCCAACATCAAAAAAAATTTTATATACCGTCCTTCTTTTACTCGTGACAATTGCGATCGGGTATCTTTTATATATTGTTTTTATTTACACGCCTTCGTCCAATAATCAAAATACAAACGGCAACCGCAATATTACATTGCCAAATATTAATGAGCTTCTAAATACTAATGGGTTGGTGAATACAGGTGGAAATACGAATGCCAACAGCAATGCAAACGGCAACCAAAATACAAATCAGGGCGGAACTCCGCAAGCCAATGGTGGCGCCACACAAACAACGGTGCTCACACCAAACACAGTGACAGCAAACCCGACAGCGTCAACTGACGGTTCGGTCCGCTACTATGATCCCAACGATGGGAAATTCTATCGTGTCGATAAAAATGGGAATATCACAGCCCTCTCTGATGTGCACTTTAATGGCGTAAGTAATGTGGTGTGGGGGAATAGTTCGAATCAGGTGATTATGGAATTCCCTGATGGATCAAATGTGTACTATAACATCGACACCAAACGTCAGGTTACATTGCCAAAAGAGTTTGAAGAGATGGATTTTTCACCTTCCGATAATCAAATCGCTTTTTTGTACATGCATCAAGATACTGAGCGCCGTGTTCTTGCTGTTTCAAGTCCTGATGGTTCTGGTGCTCGCACACTCGAATCGCTAGGTCAAAACGCAGATCATGTGATGGTCGATTGGTCGCCAACGGGCAAGGTTGCTGCAAGTTATTTTGAATTTATTGATGCCAATCGACAAACGTTAGGTTTTGTTGGTTTGAACAACGAGAATTTTAAAGGAACAGTTGTAGAGGGTAGGGGGTTGCGCAGTCAATATACACCTAACGGCAAGCAGTTATTATACAGCACCTATTCAGCAGAAACCGATTATAAGCCGGGATTGTGGGTTGTTGATGCTGATGGCGATAATATCGGTAAAAACAGAAAAGAGATCCAACTGAATACGTTTGCAGATAAATGTACCATTTCAAATAATTCTACAACGGCGTATTGTGGCGTGCCGATTGATCAAAAAAATGGATATGGATTAGATGATCGCTTGCTTGAAGGTGTGCCTGATGAGTTGTACGCTGTTGACCTGAACACAGGTGCAAGAACGCGCATTGCTGTTCCGGTTGATAGCAATGGCGATCCTGTATACTCCATGCAAAATCTTGTCGTGACTAGCGACGAATCCACATTGTATTTTCGTGATGTAACGACGGGTAAGATTGTTAAAATTTCTTTGAAATAGTATGCAACGTATTTTTCATCCTCGCACACTGTTTGTTCTTGGTCTGATAGCTCTTGCTTTGCTCCTTTCTTTACTCATCATTATTGGTGATGCGTTTGAAGGTTCGTTTTGGAAAAATTTTACTTCGCAAGATAACTCTATCAAAGAGCAGGTAAGTACCACTTCTGAACAGCCGGAGGATCCGTTGATTACAGTTGTACCAAAAGATGTGCGTGGAGGATACCCGCAGCCATTGCCAACCGATCCAAAGCGGGGCGCAACGAATCCTAAAGTGGTCATGATGATGTTTGGCGATTTTCAATGTGAGAATTGTAAAACTACTGAAGAGGCGATTCGACAAATTCTCATTGAGTACCCAAACGATGTACAACAGGTGTGGAAAGATTTTCCTATTCCTTCTGCTCATCCGTATGCAGAGTCTGCGGCTATTGCGGCGCGTTGTGCTGGTGATCAAGGCAAATTTTGGGAGATGCACGATGCATTATTTGAGAAACAGGGCTTGATTGGTTTTCAATCGTATGCTGACTTTGCTTCTAGTGTAAACCTCAATGCCGATCAGTTCCAAGCATGTATAAATGGCTCTGATGCAAAATTGTTGGTTGTGCAAGGGTATATGATTGCACGTTCTTTTAGCCTTACTGAGACTCCAACAGTGTACATTAACAAGACTCCGGTGGTGGGTGCACAGACAGTTGACCAGCTCAGACAATTGGTGCAAGATGCACTCAAATAGTATGTTTTCCGATATTTTTTCTCATATTATCCCCATTGCTCATGCCACAGTTGTTCCTCTTGAGGTAGGCATAGGCACTACAAGCTCTATTGCGAGCGATTGGCCGTTGTTAAACTATATTGGTGCAGTGTACACATTTGTCATCTCTGCAATTGGTATCGTTGCTGCGGCAATGATTATGTTCAATGGTTTGCGTTGGGCTTCAGCAGCAGGAAATTCTGAACAAATTTCAAGTGCAAAAGCAGGTATTACGAGCGCGGTGGTTGGTTTGATTTTAGCGCTTGGTTCGTATGTCATCCTCAATACACTGAATCCTGCCTTTGTGAATTTGCAAAACCTCGATATGCAACAGCTCACATTCCCAGCGTCAGAAACAGCCGATGGTGATGGATCAGGGTATGGCACTGGCGATAGTGGCACCAGTGATTTTTCAACCTGCACGAAGTCCTCTCTTGCTTGTCTAAAGAGTACGTATGAGTGGTTGAAAACTGACACTATTGCCGACATTACTTCCTCTATGGGTGGACATTTACGCACCCTCACTGTGTATGATGGTACGGGTAACACCATTACATTACGTGTTCACGAAGATGTCGAAGCTGATATGACTGCGGTGTTTGCTGAGATTGAAGCAAGCAATACATCGCGTACTGACAAATATCCTATTCGGGCAAGTGATACAGCGGCGTATGCTGGGGCTCGTGCAAATGTAAATAACCCTTCTTGTCCAAGCATGCACTCTTTTGGCTTATCTATTGATGTAAATTGGACGACAAATCCAAACTGTCCAAAGAGTTCCGCGTGTTATTCTGATGCTTCAAAGCATGACATCCCGGATTGGGTTGTTAGTATTTTTAAGAGTCATAATTTTAACTGGGGAGGAGACTGGTCAAGCGTGCATGACTACATGCATTTTGACTGGAATGGTGGTGCACGGTGCGGAAGTTGACGCTATGGCTCTTTTTGCCTGTTCTCATTGTGATGCTCAGTCTCAAAAATGGTCTGGGCGATGTGTTGAATGTGGTTCGTGGGGCACGCTTGGTGCCGCTCCTGAACAATCTGCTCTTGTAACCACAAAACAAAAAACACAAGCTGCTGTGGCGCATGTGCCTGCAGGTAAAACCATTCCATTTACCACCAAAGCTGCTGTACATGTGGAGCGTATGAAGACTGGAATAAATGAGGTGGACCGTGTTTTTGGTGGTGGGATTGTTCCGGGCTCTTTGATGTTACTTGGTGGCGATCCGGGCATTGGCAAGTCCACGCTCGTTGCACAAATTGCGGGAGCATTGAAGAACACTGTACTCTATGTTTCTGGCGAAGAGTCGTTTGAACAAGTACAGATGCGTTTTGATCGTTTGGGAATTGACCAAAAGTACATTTCTTTTTTGCCCGAAGAGCAGGTTGAGATTATCTGCAAAACTGTACAAGAGCAAAAGCCGGCCTTCGTGATTATTGATTCTATTCAGACAGTGGCCACTGCCGCTGTAGAAAGCGAGCCCGGGAGCGTTCAACAAATTAAAGCGTCAACTGTGCGTTTCCTAGAAGTCGCAAAGTCATCGCGGATTCCTATGTTGTTGATCGGTCATGTCACAAAAGGTGGGGAATTGGGCGGTCCAAAGACGCTCGAGCACATTGTTGATGTTGTGTGTTATCTTGAAGGTGACAGCACTCATCAGTTTAGAGTATTACGTTCGGCAAAGAATCGTTTTGGATCAACAGCCGAGGTTGGGATTTTTGAAATGCAGAATAAAGGTTTACAGGAAGTGTCTAACCCTTCAGAACGTTTGATGAAAGAGCGAGAACAGCACGCCGGCTCTATTGTGGGTTGTGTTGTTGAGGGCAGCCGTGTGCTCCTTGTTGAGGTGCAGGCATTAGTGAACAGAACTGCGTTTGGTTTTCCGCAACGTAAAGCGTCAGGGTTTGATTTAAATCGTTTGCATGTCTTGCTTGCTGTGCTGCATAAACGCGCACATATTGATCTCTCTCAACATGATGTGTACGTGAACTTAGTTGGTGGCATGCGAATGGATGACCCTGCGCTTGATCTGGCGGTGTGCGCTGCGATTGTGTCTGCTTTGTATGATGTTGTGGCCGATCAAAAGACCATTGTGTGGGGCGAAGTTGGGTTGAGTGGAGAGGTACGCACAGCGCCACATGAAAGTCAGCGCTTATCCGAGGGCAAGCGTTTTGGTTGTACACATCCTATATACCGTAAAACTTCAGCAACTATTGATGCGGCGCTTCGTGATGCGCAATTACTCAAGGTGAAGAGCTCTGTTCGCTCGTCCTGAATATACACTCTCCTCTTGTGCAATGAGGTGTGCTTGTGTGACAAGCTCTGGATAGCGGAGGGCATAGCTGATAATTTCCGAAGCGCCTGACTGTTCTATACCAAGTAGGTTGCCAGCCCCTCTATGCTCGGCATCGTAACGCGCAAGTTCAAATCCGGAGCGTGTTTTTGAAAAGAATGCTAAGCGTTTTTGCGCTCCTGCATCACGACGCTGTGTTGTGACAATACAGTATGACTGAATGTGTGAACGCCCCACGCGCCCCCGCAGCTGGTGAAGTGTAGCGAGCCCAAATCGGTCGGCATCTTCAATGACAATAATTGATGCGTGAGGAACGTCTACGCCAACTTCCACTACAGTTGTGCTAATGATGACATCAAGCTCACGACTTCTAAATGCGTGCATAATGTGTTGTTGCTCATTTTTTTTGAGCTTGCCATGCAAAACACCAATACGAGCCTGTGGAAGATGTGGGCGAAGTTGTTCGCGAACCCGTTCTACAGACGCAACAGAAAGTACATCTGACGGATCAATGAGTGGACAAACAACAAACACACCTTCTCCAGCATCAATATGTTTTTGTAAAAAATTGTAGAGCAAAGGTCGCTTCTCTTCATTCATGAGTCGAGTGATAATCGGCTTTCGACCATGCGGCAGAGAGGTGATGGTCGAAATTGCCAACTTACCGAATATTGAAAGTGCGAGTGTGCGTGGAATTGGTGTTGCCGTCAGCGAAAGAAAATGTGGGACACGAACTCCAGAAGAGAGGAGTTGAGCGCGTTGCAGCACACCAAAACGATGTTGCTCATCAACAATCACTAGACCCAAAGAACGAAAGGAGGCAGTTTTGTTGAGTAGGGCGTGTGTGCCGATAATCAGATCGGCGCGCTGAAGCTCTTGTTCCGTAGCTTGATGATTATGTGTGTGAAGCACAACAGTATATCCGGTGTGTTCTAGGGCGCGTGTAAATGATTGGAGATGTTGCTGTGCCAAAATGTCTGTGGGTGCTACACACGCTACTTGATGTCCGGCACGAATTATTGCAATGCTCGCAAGCGCTGCAACAATTGTTTTGCCTGATCCGACTTCTCCGCAGAGCATGCGAATCATTGGGGTGTCTTGAGAGAGGTCTTGGATAATATCCCACAGTGCTTTTTTTTGATCAGGTGTCAGTTGAAATTGAAGAGTGTGTAGATGCTCTTTTAACTCCTCGATAGGAAAGGCGCATGCCGGGGCCCGACCAACCACATCTTCTGCACGCGTTGCATTCATTGCCATCATCCAGTCAATGAGGCGCGAAAGAACAATGCGTCTTTGCGCCTGTGTGTAGAATGCCACAGAGGTGGGTTGATGAATTTCTGTGAGAGCCTCTTTGATGCTCTGAAGATTATGTTTTGCAGACACTTGAAGAGGAATGTCTTCATTCATCGCAGGAATAATTGCTAACGCTTGGCGTATCATCGAGCGCACCTGATGCTGTTTTAGTGTGCTGTGTAGTGGATACACCGGTACGATTTTTTTTGCAAATTGTTGATGCGTAAGAGTATCAACAAAGGGGTTGGTGAAAAAGGGCAGACTACCCTTCATGGTGATTTTGCCTGATAAAAAAAGCTCTTCACCATTTTTAATTTTTTGTACAATATATGGTTGATTAAACCATACGCATTGGATGCTTCCGCTTTCGTCAGCAACTAAAGCCTCCACAACAGTTTTACGTTGTCGTGTTTTTCGTGCACGCGACTGTTGCACATTGCAACGAATAGTGTATATGCCTGTGGTATGAATATCAGCTATGGCAACCACATGACTGCGATCTTCATAGTTTGCAGGGAAATACCATATAAGATCTTCAAGGGTGTGCACATCATGTTCCGCAAATAATGCAGCGGTTTTGGCACCAACTCCTTGCAGCGCGGTGAGTGGGCTTCTTGGGGTTAATGCTCCGCCCACAGCGCTCGGCATATTATTGTACTGTAGGTACGTTCACTTTGTTTATGTTAATTTCACGTTGAAAACAGGTGCGCGAAGCATCATGCTTCCATTCATCTGTATATGTAAGGTATCCGCTGTGAGCGTAGTCATACTTAGGAGCGCGTGATGCGCCTTCCTTCCCCTCTGTTTCGAAATTAGCGCAGAGCTGGAACGCTGTTGTGGATGTAGCGACGTATTCATACCCAGCATCGGTTTTTGGATCTGTTGGTACAGTTATGAAATCATTTTTGAGATCTTCAAGAGAGGTTGGAACAGTTGAATGTTCGTTATAGTATTGATAGATGTAGCTTTGAATATTTTGCAGATCGTTCAACCGCGTTTCATCATTCTGTACTTTACGTTGATGTGCCGGTGTGCCGATAATTGACACTCCAATAATAAGCATTGCAAGTGTTACTACCGCAGTTGTGATCCATGCAACATGAACAACGGCTCGCCCTTTTTTCATTTCGCGTTTCATGTCCCAACGATAGTATGCACCAATAGCAAAAGCAAGAAGGATGAGTACAGCAAGTTTGCATGTAAATGCAACAGTGAGCTCACCATTATAAAAATTGTACACGATGGAAATCAAACTGCCGATAATGGTGATTGCTGCAGAAAAAAGTGTAAATGAAAGCAACCAACGTCGTACCCAGATATGCTGTAGAGATTCATCGCGCGTAATATCTTTGTAAATATATCGACTCACAATTAAAAAAACGGGGATACAGACAACGAGGACTGAGCTTGTCCAACGGATTGTCGAGTAATTATTTAGCACGTACTCTGCGGTGCCATCTGGAAATAGACGATCAATGTACAAAAAGGCAAGTTGAATCATCGCGATGAGATTCATAAATAACATGCCAATGAGCAGCAGGTGTAAAAACACATGCTTTGCTGTTGAGGGGTGGTGATGTGTAGTCATGGATATAGTATATCTGTTTGCGCAAAACAAAAACAGGGGCTTGACGACTCCTGTTTTTGGTGAAGATTAATGGCCAAGAAGATGGCCGCGAAGATGACCTAACATAGGTTTTTGCGGTTAATTTACGTTATTAGTATAGCGCATTTTACGCTGTGTTGTCAATCGAGGGATGACATAATCAAGTAAAGCAGCGGCAATATTGTGAAATTCACCTGTGACAATGGGTGGATGATGGAGGTCGATAGAAGGGAGGGAGTTGAGCTCAATGACACCGCATCGTTGCTCTTTCCATGAGGCGCTAATATCTGGTGCAATAAAATCAATTCCAATTGTTGGGAACTCCTGCAGAGCTTTGGCGATTTTTTCAAACAGAGCAACGTTGTCTGGATGCACAGAGCGAGTCACGTCGATTACTCTCGCGCCAAAGGCAAGGTTAATTTTCCATACTAATGGGATTGTTTCGCCGGCGCTGAGTACAGTATCTTGGGAGACGCTCATGCGGTCAGGGGAGAGTTCGGGGATTTCAGAGAGTGTGTAGCCAAGCGATAGGAGAAGTTGTTTGCGTTCGTTGTCGCTCTCAGCAAACAGCTCGCGTACAGTACGTGTCCCGTCGCCCGTCATTGTTGGTGGTTTGCGGTGTCCGCAGGCGATGAGCTTTGGGCCAACAGTTGTAGCACGATAGAGCTTACCTTCAATATACTGCTCTACAATAACAGAGGTTGAAATTTGCTTGGCGCATGTAAACCCTTTGCGTAGCTCCTCTTCGTTTTTAATATTGACTGTTGTGTGTGCGCTCAAGCTTCCGCGACGCGGCTTAGTGATCACCGGATACCCTACGCGCTCCGCAAATGCAACTGCGTCCTTTAGGCGAGAAAAACTTTGACCTTGAGGAACGGGCACGCCAAGATCGCTGCATATTTTTTTTGCAGCCTCTTTATCATCAATATCTTGTGTTGTCTGTATTGGATCAATTCCGGGCAAGCCTTCAAATTCATGTTTACTTGTTCCTGTGTTGAGGACAAACATGTTGGTCACTTGTCCAAAGAAGGTGTATGCCTGAATATCCATGCCGCGTGTACGCGCCTCTTCTTCAACCACGCGCGTGCGTTGGTGAATGTGCAATTTTTCTGAGAATGGTTGCAGCTTGAGAAGGTGCGTAACTTTCATTATGCGAAAAATACCACCCATAATGACTTTTTGCAGTACGGCATCAATACGTTTAGGCACAATGCGTTGGACGCTGTTCTCAAGCACATCTTGGATGATGCCAAGTGTTTTTTCTGAAGCGTGATTGAGTTGGTGAGTGGGCGAACAGTCTTGGCAGAACCGTTTAGCAGCATGCGACATAGGTAATTGTGATAAAGATTTCAGCTCACAGTGTACTAAAAAATGTCGCTTTTTTCAAACCATGCCTCGTCTTACCCCTATTGTTTAGATAACCCCAATGAGCAAGCCGCCACACAACGCAACCCACCAAAACAGCGCACCCTCTAAGTGAAAATAGGAGAGCGTTTTTTTTAATAACCATGCGTAGAGTATGGCGAGGGCAGCATGCAGAGCAACCACAGCAAGTGTGAGCTCGATGCTTGATGTGGTGGTGTTAAAAATGTATAGAGTAAGAATGGTGATGTACCCAACAATCCACAGCACTGGTGAACCTCCTTTTTTAATACCCCACGCAAGGCATAAGAGAAGTACAATCTTTATCATGCGCTGTAGTATATCAAAATATGCTAAACTACCCATAGAAGTATGAAAAAATTCAATGCCTTCCAGTTGAAGATCATTGCCGTTGTTTTGATGGTTGTAGATCATGTGGCAGAGTTTGCTCAGCCCGCATTGTCAGAGACGGCGTATTACGCTATGCGGTATGCAGGCAGATTGGTCTTTCCGATTTTTTTATTTTTACTTGTTGAAAGTTTTTTTAACACCTCGCATCAAGGTCGATATGTGCAACGTTTATGGATTTGGGCGTTGGGCATGATGGCGGGAAGTTACGCATTGATCAGGCTGTGTGATAGCCTGCTTGGGCGCACAGATGCTTTTTATGCACAGGGATATGTTGAATTTGATCGACTGTTTTATGGTGTGGGTAACAATATTTTTCTTTCGTTAGCTTGTATAGCTACTGTGTTAGTGTGCGTCACTGCATGGAAAAATACGCAGTCCAAGAGTCGATGGCGTATTTTTTGCACGCTCGCTCCACTACTCGTCGCATTTTTTGTGGTGGAAGGTCGCTACCCGGGGTTGTACATGGCTCTCGCTTTTTTCATATGGCATGGTAAGCCTGTGCGCCAGTATTTTGCATTTGCATGCGTCGTGGCGATTACAGCTCTAATACATGTTGGCCTTGGTGAAAACATGTTTGTCGCTGACGGATATAACTGGATGATGGTTTTTGCCTTGCCACTTATCATGATGTACAACGGTGAGCGTGGACCGCACACTAAAAGCGCAAAATATTTTTTCTATATTTTTTATCCAGCTCATCTTTGGATATTGTACATAATCGCTCGTGTTGCTCTGTGGAGGTAGTGTGGTATCATGCAGTCATGATACCTAATCATTCGCCGTGGATTCATCAACTCAAGCGCACTCGTCCGGTAGTACCAATGAGCGCAGATCTTCACGCCGATACCGTTATTGTTGGAGGGGGTATAGCCGGTGTTGTTACCGCATACTTTACCTTACGCACCACAAATCATCGTGTTTTGCTTATTGAAGCTGACAAAATTGCGCATGGAGCAACAGGACATAATGCCGGCCAGATCACCAGTTATTTTGAACGCCCTCTGACAGAGCTTGTTGAAGAGTTTGGTTTTCACCTTGCAATAGAAGGACAACGATCTATCGAATCCGGTTGGCTATTATTAGACGAAATTCTCGCCGAGACAGGACTTCAAACACCTGTCTATCGTTTTATGGGATACACTGGCATCTCAACATTTGAACAGGTGCTGCAGCATTTGAAAAATAATCGTCATCGGGTGAATGGTGAGTTGCCGCCGGAGAATATTATTCTCGCTGAAGAGTGGGAAGAGCGTGAAAAAATTCCCGAGGAGTACGTAGATTTATATACGACCGTCGCTCAAAAAGATTTACTCGCACTTCTTGAGACCGATAATCTTGGTTATATAGGCGCACTATCCTATCAAAAGGGATGCATGAACAGCGCATTGTTTTCAGAAGAGTTGATAGGCTATCTTATTGCCAGATATGCAGATCGGTTTTCTTTTTATGAAGGGAGCCCAGTGCGCACTGTTCATCTGCATCAAGACAGCGCCACTCTCGATGTATTATCACACACTGTGACGGCACAACGAGTTGTGTTGTGCACAAACGGATTTGAAAATTTTACCATTATTAATCACGCCGGAGCTCAAGTAGACACCAGTTTCCATGACTCTGTAGCCGGACGCATTGGGTATATGTCTGGATATGTCGCACCATTTAATGATTCTCCTGTAGCAATTAGCTATTTTCCAAAAGCTCACGAGTATAATGAAGATCCGACAGGCGATGATTATTTTTATCTTACCCGCCGACCTCATGAACACGAAGGCAATCAATCCTATAATTTAGTGTGTACAGGTGGCCCTGAAAAAGTGCTTCCAAACGGCGCGGTGTATTCGCGAGAGAGTGTGTGCTCAGAAGATATGCGCATACTCATCGATGATTTTTTGAAAGATAATTATAAAAAACATCCAAAAGACGAAATCCAATATGAATTTTGTTGGCATGGTCTGATGGGGTACACTTCAAACGGTGTGCGCCGCATTGGTGTAGAACCATATAATCCGGTGCTCCTGTATAATTTGGGGTGCAACGGAGTTGGAATTTTGCCTTCCATGTATGGTGGAAAACGCATTGCTCAAATTTTGGCTGGCGATACGCTGGAACCTTCAATTTTTGACCCTCACGATTAGCGTTTGTAAATGATATTTTGCTTTTTTATGTGTTCATAGTCGGGACAATGGTATATTGCAAACTTTCTATTTATTTTCTATAATAGAAAACATGCTCACAAAAAAGCAATTACAAGTTCTAAATTTTTTGAAGGATTATAGAGGAAAATACAATTACTCGCCCTCACTTGAAGAGATAAAACGTAAATTCAAACTTGCCTCGGTTTCTACAGCACATTACTATATAAAAAAACTTCAAGACGCTGGTCAGTTGCAAAAAGAACATAATCAGCCCCGCGCTGTTGCGCTTGTCACAGAAAAACAAACAATGGAAATTCCTATTTTAGGAGCAATCGCCGCGGGACAGCCAATTGAAGCAATAGAGATTACAGACGAAACTATTACGATCACAAGAGATGAGATTGGAATACAAGGCAAACATTACGCTTTGCGTGTTCAAGGCAACAGTATGATTGACGAGGGTATTTTTGACGGCGATATTGTGGTCATACGAAAGCAGGAAGTCGCAGAAAATGGACAAACCGTTGTTGCAGTGATTGATGATAACGAAGCAACGCTGAAAAAACTATACCGAGAGAATGGGAAATTCAGATTGCAACCAGCTAACCCAACATTGTTTCCAATATATCGTGATGAAGTAGAGGTTAGAGGTGTTGTTGTAAAAATAATCCGTAATTTTGAATCACAACTTGATCAAGTACAATCAAGAGATGAAAAATATATTCGTAAAATAGATTACTCATGGGATTATCGTGGAGAAAAGACAAAATCCTACACACATGGAATACACACTTATCCTGCCATGTTCATTCCGCAAGTCGGACGAAGATTATTGGAAACTTACAGCAAAAAAGGCGACACCATTTGTGATATTTTCTGTGGTTCTGGGACGGCTTTAGTTGAAAGCAGATTGATAGGGAGAAATGCCTATGGCATTGATCTTAATCCATTGGCTATTTTTCTTGCTCATGCAAAGACTACACCAATTAACCCTCAAAAACTAACAAAGGAATACTTAGCGTTACTGGATAGAGTGGAAAAGGTAAAAGATAATGAAATTAAAAGACCAGATTTTAAGAATATTGATTTTTGGTTCAAGGACAAAGTGATTGTTAAACTTGCGAAATTGAAAAAAGCAATTCGCGAAATAAAAGATAAGCCAATACAAAATTTCTTAATGGTTGCGTTTAGTGAAACAGTTCGCTACTCCTCAAATACAAAAACAGGAGAGTTTAAATTGGTGCGTGTGAAAGGAGAAAAGCTTGATAAGCATGATCCGGATGTAATTAGAATTTTCCGTAAAAATGCAGAGAAAAATATTAAAAGTATGACCGAGTTTTATAAGGACGCAAACAAGGATTCATGGACGAAAATAATTTATGGAGACTCATCAAAAGATAGTGGAATAAAAGTAAATTCTATTGACTGCATTATCACTTCTCCTCCATATGGAGACAGTCGAACAACTGTTGCTTACGGGCAATTTTCTCGTCTTTCGGCACAATGGATTGATGTATTTGATAATCCAAATGATGCTGCTGGAGTAGATAATGAATTGCTTGGCGGTAGAGCTGCCAAAAACCTAACTCACACACTCTTGTCTGATTATCTAAAGGAATCACTTGAGAAAATATCTAAACAAGATGAAGCAAGAGCTAGAGATGTATTAAGTTTTTACATAGGATTGAACGATTGTCTTAAACAAGCTTACGCAATATTGAAATCAAAAAAGTATTTTTGTCTTGTTGTAGGCAATAGATTGGTAAAACAAGTCAGAATACCAACGGATTTTATTATTGCTGAGTTAGCGGAAAAAATTGGTTTTACTTGTGAAGATATAATTGTCCGTAATATTCCAGGAAAAAGAATGCCGATCAAAAATTCCCCGACAAATATCATAGGTGTCTTGGAAGAAACAATGAACAAGGAGAGTATTGTTGTATTGAGAAAAAATTAGTTTAACTCAACTTTTGTGTCAAAGCATTTATACAACTGGTTAATTTTTACTCGAAAACCAGTGCCGTGATTACGAACAGAACCATTCGCACGATAGAACATTCTAAAATCAACAACAATAGCATCCTTTTTGATCATATTTTTGAAATGCTCAAAATCAAAGCCTTCCAAGAAATACGTTTGATTGAAATGAAAATGTTCAACACCTCTTATTTCTTTACTGTCCGCTAACGCATAAACAAGCGCAGGAAGTTTTGCTGCAAACTTTTTCCTCAAATCCTCCATACTCCAATAGATATTTAGACGCTTGCCTTTACCGACAACCCTAACCTTATCTTTTTCGACCTTCAATTTTAATCCTTGATTATTGTATCGTTTACATGAAAGAGTGCTGTGTAATTCTTTTGAGCGACCGTTGTCTCTTTTTGAATATCCAAAGTTATCAAGAAGTGTCCTGTCTCGATCTCCACCTTTCGGCTGGGGCTCTAGTGTAAAAAGAGTGAGCATTGACCCAGCACTACGGCGATATGCTTTAAGTTCCGCCACCTCACCAATATCGGGAAGCGGGATATTGTTTTCCTTAATACCGAGCAAGTCCTCAAGCGTTTTTCCTATTCCGGTATCACCCTTTCTGTGTGATTTAACAAAACCGAGAGACTTTATATTTTTGAGCTTCTTTTTGAGTTCAGAAAGTTTCATATTATTTTATGAAAAAAGATAAGTCTTTTTTATAGATTTTTGCAAATTCTTTGAGTTGAGTTATATCAAGTCGTCTTTGCCCAGCTTCAATTTTTGATACATGGGGTTGGGTTTTGCCGAGTAGCTTTGCTACATCGGCTTGATCCAAACCTACCTCAATGCGAGCTTTCTTTAGTTGTTCGACCGTATATTTATGGTCTTTTGAAAATATTGCTTTGGTCATAATGTATATATGATAGTATTCCGTTGTGTTATATTCCAATTTGTTATATGATGTAGTCATGATAACGGCGAGGTGCGCGTCATTGATCGTCAGGATTCATTCAAAATACATTCGAACTTCGTTCAATTTTTGCATAGAGGGCGAGATTCCTGCTCATCCGTCGTTCGCTTGCCGACAAGTTGGCATAAGCTCACTCCTACTTCGCAGTCCGGGTCATTCAGTGAATGTCGCAGGGCATTCACTTCACGTACCCTTCGAATCTCCAACACCATCCATCGTATACGAAAAACGCCGACACAAGTCGACGTCTTTTCGTACTGCGGTATTTGTTGGACAAAGTTCGAATGTATTTTGCGGAAAATCCCGAAGAAAACTGAATGGACGAGGCAGGGCGAAACAATTTGTCTGGGGATATGGA
>JAHBAR020000007.1 GCA_018500015.2 Candidatus Kerfeldbacteria bacterium
GGGATATGAGGATTTTGAGTGTAGGGCATATCCAACACTCTACTCCAGTACACAACACCAGAGTGTTGCGAAGGTATTGAACCATTACGTTTTTCTTGATTTTTTAACCCTTTTATGCTATAGTGTTTTTTGTCCAATCGAGCCGATGTTATCGACTTTTTTGGTCGTACTTTTTAACGACGAAAAGTCCCTCGTGGGAATGTGGTGTAAGCAGCTTTTTAGAAAGCTTTTTACACCACATTCTTCCATGGAGGGCCTTCATGAGCCTTATCATTCCTGTCTTCCTCGGCGCTTGCGCCGAGGAAGACCCCCATTTCCGCGCGGCCGCCGCCGGGGTGACGACCCCCGACGGCGACGTTGCCGCCTCGGAAGAGGCGGTGTGGGAGTGGTCACTCCACCCCGCCGGAGGGTTTGCGCCCTCCGGCACGCCGTCCGCGGTTGACGCGGATGGCGACGGCTACCCCGCCGACGTCGACTGCGACGACGGCGACCCCCGGGAGTCTCCGGACCCTCGGAACATCGACTTCGTCAACGACGGAGTCGACCAGGACTGCGTAAACGGCCCGGCGTACGCGCCGGTCCCGAACACGCAGTTCGTGGTTGAAGGGGGATGGTCCCTTGTCGTCGCGCGTTGCGACGACAAGGTGTTGGAGGTCCCTCTCAACGAGAACGGCTACGGCCTTCTCGTTGGGGTTGACCCGGAGTCCTGCGCGGACTTCGTGGTAAACGTCGGGGTCCGGTTGGCCGCCGGTGATCCGGCGGTCAACACAGAGGCGGCGGCCCTTGGGGTCGCCCCCGACCTTTTCGTGTGGGTGCTCCCCGGAGCCCCCACCGACCTGGGGTACGGCATTGCCGAGCCCCTTACAATTGACCCCTTGGGGTCATATTGGGCAGGGGACGAAGTCCCATGGGTCGGTGGGTGGCCCTACGGCTACCCCTGAGAGTGTGGCGGTCTCACAGCCGCCACGCTGTGTCGTCTCCCCCAAGCGTCTTCCTTCCTTCATGGAGTAGATGCTTGGGGTCGATTTTTTTATACCGATATTTTCTACGAATCCGATCTTTATGCTTGAAGAAGCTTTTCAGGAAGCAGCTGAGTCAGAGGAAGGGAGTCGCAATACACTTGTTTCCACGCATTGCATATATCAATTGAACGCATAGCACCATTGGTATATAAGGGTAATATACGCATTTTTACATATTGCTTGTTTAGCAGCAATTTGTTATTCTGTCTGTATGAAAGTATTTCATAGGGACATTGAGCCGCGTATAACATCAGTGCTGTTTAAGGGTAAGATGGTCGTCATTTTGGGGCCTCGCCAGTCAGGCAAAACAACTCTGGCAAAAAAAATTATTGCTACATATGGACAAGAAGGGGAGTATTATGATTGTCAATTGGCTGATGTACGAGCACATTTTGTTATTGGAAAGCCGGATGCACTACTTCCTCTTACGAAGAATAAAAAAATTGTTGTTTTTGATGAAGCGCAAACTATTCAAAATATTGGAACACTATTAAAGGTGTTTCATGATACATATCCAGGCGTACAAATTATCGCGACCGGCTCATCGTCATTTGATTTGGCAAATAAAATTAAAGAACCCATGACAGGTCGAGCGTATGAATTCACGCTTTTGCCTCTTTCATTGCATGAAGTGATTTCAGCCTATCCGGATTTTGGTGCAGATGATGTGCACGCGCTCATGCAATTTGGTTCGTATCCGGCTGTTGTAGCTGCTGAGAGTGTTGATGAAAAACTTTTTGCAATTAAAAACATCTCAACGAACTATCTCTATAAAGACGTGTTTGTATTTGAAGCTATACGTAATCCGCAGGTATTCGAAAATTTAGTCAAAGTGTTGGCTTTGCAAGTTGGATCCATGGTTTCGTTGAATGAATTGGCGCAAGGGTTAAGTGTCACAAGAGGAACGGTAAACCGCTACTTAAAATTATTGGAGCAATCGTTTATTATTAAAATTGTTCACTCTTTTTCAAACAACCCTCGGACAGAATTGAAAAAAGCATTTAAAGTTTTTTTTCTTGACACAGGCGTTCGTAATGCTTTAGTTGACATCGCTTCACCAATGGAGGCTCGGTCAGATAAAGGGGCAATTTTTGAAAATTTTTATGTTGATGAACGTATCAAACAAGGAACGCTCCATATTTTCCCTCCAGAAATATTTTTTTGGAGAACTCGCACAGGAGTTGAAATTGATGTGATCGAAAAGAACGGCAAAGAAATTTCTGCCTACGAATGTAAGTGGAAAGAGCAAGTATCAGCGCCTGCTGCGTTTAGCGCGGCGTACCCCGAGGCTCACTTTGAATGCATTACCACAAAAAATATCGTTGATCATTTGGGGCAGCCCTTTTTGGAGCCACCTTTTATGGTTGGCAGTTGAGTATTGTTGATTATGTTGTACTGATTTTGGACACACCTCTCTGGCGTGGTCTATTTTAGTGTATGAAGAAAAAACAACAGCGAGCGTAAGTTTTGACACTAATTCTGCGTAGCGCTATAGTCACTGCAACATCACCCTCGGTTTATCTGTAATTTTTGTTCTATGAACAAGAGGGTGTCATCGCGTGCACAGTCTGATGTCACGATACCTGATCTGATTCAGATCATTGAACAATGGGGGAAAATGGAGAAGCGTTTTGAAGCGATCGAAAGTCGTTTTACGATGCTTGAGCTTATTATTGGTAATCGGTTTGATACTGTGGAGGAGCTTGCGCAAACCATGGAATCTCACATCGATCTGCTGACTATTGGCGTGGATGGATTGGCCAAGAAAATGGAGGATATGCACGATGAAGAGCGGTCAATCTTTGGCCTCTATCGCCAGCATGAGGTGCGCTTGCTCGACCATGATAAGGCTCTGGCCCTGCTCCATGCCATGAAAAACGGTAAAAAGAGCTAGCCTTGACTACTGATTGAATAGTCGTTATAGTGTCTTCCGTAATTGTTTCTAAGTCACTATATGATTGCAATCATTCAGACAGGTGGAAAGCAGTACATCGTCAAAGAAGGCGATACACTCCGCGTTGAAAAACTCGAGACTGAAGCTGGTAACACCGTTCAATTCGACACTCTTATGACCTCTGCAGAAGATGCTTCCTCCATGAAGCTCGGTGAGCCATCACTTGGTACATCGGTCACAGCAGAAGTGGTGAAGCAAGGTCGCGCAAAAAAGATCTTAGTCCGTAAGTTCAAAGCAAAAGTGCGCTACATGCGTACGTATGGCCACCGCCAACCATTCACAGAAGTGAAAATCACAAAAATCGCCTAACCGGCGATTTTTTTGTTTTCTTACTCGAAATCCGTTTTGCCAGGAAATCCGATTTACTAGTAAATCGGATTTCCTGGGGTTAGGGGCGTTTGAAATCGCGACGACTTTTGAGCGCGTTCGTAAGTGTCAGATCGTCGGCGAATTGAATGTCGGCACCAGTAGGGAGTCCGCGCGCAATGCGAGTCATACGAACGTTAAGGTGCTCGAGTTGTTGCGCGATGTAGATTGCCGTGAGCTCTCCCTCGGCATCGGGGTTGGTGGCGAGAATGACCTCTGCGATATTCAAATTTTTGATGCGCTCTTCAAGCTCGCGCAAACGCAGATCTTGCGGACCAACGCCTGCAACATGGTCAATCACGCCGCCGAGCACGTGGTATAATCCGTCGAATTCACCGGTGTGTTCAAACACAAAGACATCTTTTGGTTCGGCGACAACGCACAACATCGAAGTGTCGCGCGTTGGGTCGGAGCAGGTGTCGCACGTGGATTTTTCGCTATACGAAAAACACTGATCGCATTGACGCACCGAACGTTGGAGCTCGTTGAGCGCAAGTGTGAGCTGGTCAATGTTCTCGCGATTGTGTTTGAGAAGAAAGTAGACAAAACGCTCACTGGTCTTTGCACCAATGCCCGGCAGCTTGCTGAACTCGCGAATGAGCCGCGTGACTGAGCGAGGGGCGGATAGCATGCTCAAGAAATCTTACGAGAGCTTTGACATGTCAGGAAGTTGGAGTTCGCCTTTGCGCATTTTTTGGATCATCATGTACTGGATTTTTTTCTTTGCCGCAGCGATGAGCTCTTTCATTCCTTTCACGACCTTTTCTTTGTTCTCTGGAGTCATCAATGAGTCATCGATGTCGATCGAAAGAATATCTTGGTTGCCATCCATCACCATCGCCATTTTGCCGCCCATGGTGTCGACGTGCACAGTTTCTTGAGAGAGTACGCTTTGAAGAGACTTTGATTGGTCGCGTAAATCTTTATACTGCTTTAACTTTTGAAACATATAGGTAGTACTTTTTTGTTAAGGGATCCCTGATTTTGGGATATTTCTGCGTCAGAACTTTCGTTCCTCCCTCGACGTAGTATCAAACTACGCCTCGGTTCGGTACTCAGCTCTTCCTTGAACTATCCTCAAAATCAAGAATCGAACCTAAAGATAGGCTATATAATAATACGGTAAAAACTAGGCACTGGCAATTATAGACGGGCAAGGGGATATTATGACAGTTTCCCATATTCAGTAATTTTTACAGCGCTTCTGGAGGTGGAGGTCCAAAGCTCTTACGTCGTTCAAGGTTGCGGAAGGATGCTTTCTCGATGTCGAAGAACATCTCAACTTGCCCAGTTGGACCGTTGCGATGTTTTGCGATGATGATGTCGGCGACATTTTTGCGCTCAGAAGATTTGTTGTAATACTCTTCGCGATAAATAAACATGACCACGTCAGCATCCTGCTCGATGGAGCCCGATTCGCGCAAGTGCGAGAGTTTTGGAATTGGAGGGTTAGTGGCTTCGACCGCGCGAGAGAGCTGTGAAAGGGCGATGACTGGAATGTTGAGTTCGCGTGCGATCGATTTGAGACCGCGAGAAATTTCAGCGATTTCTTGCACGCGGTTGTCAGTGTAGCGCGAGGTACCTTGCATCAGCTGTAAGTAATCGATGACGATCAACCCTAAGCCATGTTCCATCTGCAAGCGACGCGCTTTGGTGCGAATGTCCATGACCGTTGCGTATGCAGAGTCGTCGATGTACAGCGGCGCTTCAGCAAGCGCGCCCATGGCTCTACCGATGTTTGCAAAATCGCGATCAGAAGAGAGTTTTCCTGTGCGCATTTTCCACAAATCGATGTTGGCTTCGGCACACAGTAAACGATCGCCGAGTTGATCTTTGCTCATTTCCAAACTCACAATTGCTGTCGGCACCTTGCCCTTCACTGCTGCAGCGCGTGCGATGTCGAGCGCGAAGCCGGTTTTACCCATTGAGGGGCGAGCAGCAATAATGATCAAGTCGGATTTTTGAAAACCGCCCAGTAAGTTGTCGAGGTCCGCAAAGCCTGTCGACACACCTCGAAGTTTGTCCGCGCCATCGTGCATGTCATCAAGCCGATTAAACGCTTCAGTCAAAATGTTTTGCAATGGAATAAAGTTTTGTTTCTGATATTTTTGAGAGACGTTAAAAATTGCCTGTTCAGCTTGATCAAGCAGTTGATCGACTCCCGTTTCTTCGTCGGTGCCGAGTTTTACGATGTCGTGGCCAGCGTGAATCAAACGACGCAGCGATGCTTTTTGCTGTACGATTTTTGCGTAGTGTTCAACGTTGCTGGCGGTTGGTACGGCGTTGGTGAGCTCTGCCAAGTACGCCTTGCCGCCGATGTCTTGTAATTGATTGCGCACTTCGAGTGTGTGCGACAAACTCAAAATGTCGATCGGTTCGCGTTTGCTGTAGAGCGCGACCATCGCATCGAAGATCAAGCGGTTTTTGTCGACGTAAAAATCATCAGCCGCGACAAAGTCGGCAATTTTGATCATGGATTCTTGATCGATGAGCACTGAGCCAAGTACTGCGGCTTCTGCTTCGAGGTTGTGAGGGGGGACAATGCCGAGGGAGGTGTCTGCCATAGAGGATTGTATTGTACCTGAGAACCACGCCCGCGGCCAGATCATCTTTCCCCCAGGTTGTGCCCGTCTTGTACACAGGCATATTGTAAAATATAGGTAAACTTGTAGTATAAAAATATATGGGATTCATGGATAGATTGAAATGGCCTTCGCACCCTGCATTGCGCGAGCAAGAGGAGCGACGGCGCATGCAGAAAGAGAGCGAGAGATTTCAATTTCTGCTTCAACATGTACTTCCACGAGAGTTGCGTCGTTTTGGTATGGATGAAGAGGCGTACGCGGCATATATACACACACCAATTCGAGGGTTGCGCGAGCGCTTGCTTGGCAAGCGTGAGGTATGGGAACAGCAGCAATTACTTCTCACTATCGATCAAGCGCTCAGAAATTATACGACGTATACACGCGCTGGGTACGTAGAATTTTCTGGAGAGGAAGAGCATATGCACCTTCCAGCACCAGAGCACACTGTTCCTGATTTTTCTCAC
>JAHBAR020000008.1 GCA_018500015.2 Candidatus Kerfeldbacteria bacterium
CGGTGGTGAGACCAATAATTGCCATTGTTGCAAGCAAACCAATGATTGCAACAACGATGAGCAATTCGATCAAGGTAAAACCCTGTTTCTTTTTCATGGGTGTTGAGGCAAAAAAATTAGATGAATACAGTATACTCCTACGGACGGGATCTGTTCAATGTGCGAGGGAAAGCGATGGTTTCGCGGATATGGTGAACGCCAGTCAGCCAACGGACGGTGCGCTCTAAGCCGATACCGAAGCCACTGTGTGTGACCGTTCCATATTTGCGTGTGTTCAAGTACCATTCATACTCTTCCAGTGGATAATTACGGTCAACAATCTCTTTTTTGAGCGCATCGTAACTCTCTTCGCGTTGGCTGCCACCAATAATTTCTCTCCCCTCTTCAGGCGCGATAAGGTCAGCGCATCGTGCACGCAACACACCGTGTTCGTCGGTATATTTTTTCATGTAGAACGATTTGATTGCGGCAGGATAATCTTCAATGAAAACTGGTAGCTGGTATTTGTTGCCGAGCGCAATTTCTTCTTCAGTCGACATGTCGTCTTGCCAATAGGTGTCATCATAACTCTCAACGCCACTCACCAACCCCTCTTCCTTGAGGATACGCTTTGCTTCATGATGCTTAAGATGCACAAACGGTTCGTTGACTAAGCGCTGCAAGATCGTTGTGTCGCGACCGAGAATAGCGAGCTCTTGCGCGCAATACTTGAGCACATCGCCAACAATGCGTTTTACCATGCGCTCTTGCACATCCATGTTCATTGTTTGATCGTGAAATGCCATCTCAGCATCCATCATCCACAACTCAGAAAGATGGTGACGCGTTTTACTTTTTTCTGCGCGAAATACTGGACCAAAGTCGTACACTTTTCCAAAACCCATAATGCCGGCCTCACTGTAGAGCTGGCCAGATTGTGAGAGATAGTTTGGTTCGTCGTAGTAGTCAACAGTGAAGAGTTGAGTTGTATCTTCGCAACTCGTCGGTTGAATAATCGGCGTATCGAATCGAACAAATCCTTCTTCGTGAAAAAATTGTTCGATAGAAAAAAACACACGGTCACGAATGCGCAACACTGCCCACGGCGTTTGCGAACGTAAATACAAATCACGATTGTCGAATAAAAATTCTGGGCCGTGTTCTTTTTTGCCAATTGGATATTCCTCAGATGTGCCAAGTAGCTTCACGCCACTGACTTGAAGTTCGTACTCTTCTTTCTTTGGATGCTTACTGACTGTGCCGGTGATTTCGACTGATGACTCAATGGTTGCACGCTGTGCCGCTTCAAACACTTCAGGGGCAACAGCTTGGCTGGCTACGATTGCCTGTATAAACCCTGAACCATCGCGCAATTGCAAAAACACAATTTTGCCTGATGAACGTGTATTGTAGACCCAACCTTGAATGACGACTTCTTTGCCGACGTGCTGTGATGAGTGTGAAATAGAGATTTTCATAAAATACAATTCAGATTTCTAAAAACAGTAGGAAAAGTGTCAATTACCGGTTGTCATTTTTTCGCGGCGTTCAAGCATCTCAACAGCTTTTTCGTGAGCGAGGTTTTCGCGCTTTGATGTTTCAAAACGAATCTCAGCTAAGCGCTCTTCACATGCATCGAGCAGAAACGCTTGATCAGCTTCCATCAAAAATTGTGGAAACGATGTGCGAATAGCGGCAATCAACGCAGTAAGCTCATAAGACACATCAATTGCAATCTCTAATCCAAACCGAAGCACATCAGCAGCTTGAACTGTACCATACTCCTTTTCATACTGAGCACAAAAACGCATCATCTGCATCAGCTGATCGTTCGCTTCTGTATACAACCCAGCAATAAGATAGGCTGGTACAATGTAATTACGATATTCCGCCTCCACCATGTCGAGCGCATCATCATCTTGAGACTCAATCAATACACGTAACTCTTCTGCAATGGTTTGCGCCACTTGCTTGCCAAGATCAGCATCAACAGCCGTTGCCGCACGCACATACTCAAGCGCTTCAGATTTTACAAGCGGACTTAAGACCGATTGCACAGGAGCCGCAAAAAAAGAAAAAACGTGAGAGTAATTTTCCAAACGCTCTTCAATTGACTCGTATGTTAATACAAGCAGTGACAACTTCTCCACACTATTTGTCTGCGCTTGTTCATGCACGATGGCTTGCAACTCTGCTTCAGCCGCCACAATCTGTTCTTGCATGCGTTGTTTGATAGAAAAATTCAGTTCAGAATTTATCATACGGAAGTAGTAATAAAACGACGGAAAAGAAATTTGAGCCCTTCAAATAAGACCAACACCATTGCGCATGAGGCGGCAACGATCCCCCAATGATACAGACTGAGTGCTGTTGTGCCAAGTAGCTCTTGCAAAAATGGTGTATACATTCCAAGCACCTGTATACAAAACGCTGCCAAGACACTCAGCAACAACCATGGATTGGAAAAATTTTTTGCGCGCCAGAGAGGAACATACAATGAGCGCACAGAAAAAATATACACCAAAGAATCAAGTGCAAGATTGGCAAACACAATGGTGTTGGCGAGAGTAAGATCACCGGTTGTACGTAGCACGAACGCATGCACACACAGATTCCACACCCCTGTAATCAAAGAGATGATGACAACCATCCATACCATTGCCGGCTTCACCACCGGCTCTCTCTTTGCACGCGCAGGACGATTCATGGTGTTGCCATCTTTTGGGTCAACAGTTAGCGCGATATTTGGCAATCCATCAGAGACAAGATTGATCCACAAAATTTGAGCAGCAGTGAGCGGAAGTGGCAGCCCAACCAGTAATGCACCGACGATAACAACTACCTCAGAAAAAGAGTCGCCAAGAAGATAGAGAATCACCTTGCGAATATTTTCAAAAATGCCACGACCCTCTTCAACTGCGGCAACAATCGTCTCAAACCGATTATCAAGCAGCACCATATCGGAAGCCTCTTTGGCAACATCGGTGCCAGAACCAAGCGCGACACCAATGTTGGCGGCTTTGAGTGCAGGTGCATCATTGACACCATCGCCTGTCATTGCCACAACATGACCTTTGGATTGCCATGCGCGAATAATGTTGAGCTTGTCTTTTGGTGACACGCGCGCATATACATGAATGTGCTCAACAATTGCATTCAGCTCCTCCTGAGTCATGCGTTGCAATGCCTCACCTTCGAGCACATGCGAAGAATCAATCTTCATCCCCATGTGTTGAGCAATGGTCAGGGCAGTCACCGGGTGATCGCCAGTGATCACAACAGTGCGTATACCGGCACGTGTTGTTTTTTCAAATACCTCTCGTATGCCATTGCGCAACGGATCTTGTAAGCAGACATATCCAACAAAAACGAGATCCTGCAACTCATCTTGTTTTTGAGGCGCTGCTGCGTGCGCATCGAGTGTCTTGTACGCAAGTGCGAGCACACGCAAACCAGTGCTTGACTGCTCTTGAGCCCGTTTTTCACATTGCTTTCGCTCTGACTCTGTCATGACGATCTCTTTTTCTCCAACACGCATCGACACTGCTCGCGCAAGCACTTTTTCAGGAGCACCTTTAATATACACACGTCGCACTCCATGACTCTCATGCACAGTGGCCATCATTTTTTGATCCGAATCAAATGGCAATGTAGCAATACGCGGCTCTTCTGCATTCATCTGTACTTGGTCAAGACCAAGTGTAAGCCCAGAAGCAAGTAACGCCTGCTCTGTGATGTTGCCGACAAATGTTTTTGCGTTCACATCATCCTCTGCCGCAACAACACGAGCATCGTTACACAACATACCAATACGCACAGCAAAAAACATCTCCTCCAAACCTTCTATCACCTCGCGCTGCGTTCGATACATGTCGGTGAAGTGATAGTCGCGCGTAAGGATGGACACCACTTTCATGTTGCCCTCAGTCAGCGTTCCAGTTTTGTCGGTGCAAATAACCGAGGTAGAACCAAGTGTTTCGGCAGCTTGTAAATTACGTACAAGAGCGTTGTGCTTCAAAATGCGCTGCATACCAATGGCCAATATCACAGTGACAGCAACAGGCAACCCCTCTGGAATTGCAGAGACCGCAACAGCAACGGCGGTTGCAAGCGCGTCGGCAAATGGGAGATGGGAAGCAATCCCCAGCAACACAATACCTGCGGCAAGCGCAACTACAATGTAACCAAGTACTTTTCCCAAACGATCCAAACGCTCTTGTAGAGGCGTTGGAACATCTTGCGTTGTGCGTAACAACTCGGCGATTGCTCCCATTTCTGTATGCCTCCCTGTCGCCACAACCACAGCACGCGCACTGCCGTGCACAATGGTTGTCCCTGCATACACCATACTCGTCCTGTCACCGAGCGTTGCCGACGCATGAACAGGCTCAACATCTTTATGAACACTTGCCGATTCGCCTGTGAGCAGACTCTCAACCACCTCACATTCAACGCATGAAAGAATGCGAGCGTCGGCAGCCACACGATCTCCAGCACTCAACACAAGTACATCACCCGGAACAATATCATCAACAGAAATGCGTTCAAGCACATCGTTGCGCAACACCATAGCTTCGCGCTCAATGACGCGCTGCAATGCTTCAAGCGACGATTGGGCACGACCTTCTTGAATGTATCCAACAATCACATTCAAAAAAATTGCGACAAGGATAATCACTGCATCTGAAAAATCTCCCAACACACCACTCACAATTGCCGCAGCGCACAGAATGAGAATCAAAAAACTACTCAGCTGCCTCCACAGCAGTTGTGCGTGCGTAAACCTTGGTGCTTTTGGCAAAGTGTTTGGACCGTATTCCCGCATCCGTTTTTTCACCTCTGCAGGAGACAAGCCTATAGCCTGCGAGTCAAATTGGACGCACACCTCTTCGGACGCTGCTGCGTGATATGAAACCGTATTCATACTATGCAGTATACCAAAAAATGCCTGAGCTCGGCATTATCAGAAGGGCACGCACGCACTCTTATCTTATACGTGTGGCAAACTTTGCCGCAATGATTACACCAGCAATAAAAAGCGCAATAGCAAAAAAGAATACGCCAATCGCAACGGTAAGAGCACGGCCGACAATCGCGCTTTTTTTAATGGGCATGTCTTCGATCTTTTGTTTTGGCATAGCAAGTGCAAAAAGTATACTCCGGAATGGTGGTTCCGTCGAGGACTTAAATCCTCAGAGATTGCTATGTCGGCCTTGAGGCCTCCTCGCAATGACATGAATAAAGTATTGTGGGCAAAAGAAGACTTGTCATTGCGAGGAGACACGTCGCTGTGCTAACGACGTGTCGACGCGGCAATCTTGTTGTTTTGCTGGACTCGCCTTCCATTTTCTTAATGTGCTTGCACTGCGTAGCACAAAAGCATGGGGTTACCATGCTTTTGTTGCGAAGTAGTGGGTCGTGCTGGACTCGCCTTTTGCAGCGTGTGCTTCCGCACACACTGCAAAAGGCCGGTCCTCGCTGCTTTTCTCGCCACATACTCGAAAAGCATCACTCGGGCTTCGAGTCCAGACGTGATGCGCGAAAGCGCATCACTCACAACCCAAAAATAAAACATGGCATCGCCATGTTTTATTTACATTGTGGGTCGTGCTGGACTCGAACCAGCGACCATTTGCTTAAAAGGCAATTGCTCTACCACCTGAGCTAACGACCCAAATTGCAGCGCAAAAGATACCATTGCGGAGTGGCTATGTCAAGAAAATCCCTACCATGCATCAACCTCTGCCTGCGTAAAGAGCTCAGTATTCACTGCATTATTTTTTACGTCATTCAACAATACTGGGTATTCTCGAACCGAACGAGCGTGTATGCGAACTTTATCACGCATGATTGAAAGCTGACGCTGAATGCGCGCATCATTCCATAACGCGTCATCAAGAATGTTCAAGCCTCTCCACTCAACCATATTTTCTTGAAGTATGACATATCCACGGAGCATGTCGTCTGCGTCGTCAAAATTTTTTATCACCGATTCCAATCTGCGAACGATCTGGTTTGACAGCGCTCCACGAACCTCAGAAGTGTGGCCGAGCTCAGATGCGCTTATAATGCCAAGCTTCTCCCATTCCACACTTGCCTGTTTGTATGCCCATGGATTATCACTGATAGAAGCGGCAGCATGCTTTCGAGCGGCGACACGTATTTCTGGCCACTCACTTTCTGTGGTTGGCAGAATGACACCGAGCTCTTGCCATCTCATATAATAAGAATCAACAGTATCAGCCGACTGCACATCGCCGCGCTTCGAAGGAGTCGCAATACCCTCAATATATGTACGCACAACATGCACAACGTGCGGATCTCTCAACTCATCATCGCTCAGGCGGATATCAGCACGAGTCAGACGTGGATTCAAAAACACTCTCCCATCCATAATCTGCAATAGCAGATCTGTATTTTTTGCTCGAACATATTCTTCAATCTTTTGCGCAACAAGCGCTCGCACTGCCCTATCAAAAATAACTTGCTGATTATCAAATTGTACACGTGTTTGACCTTTAGGTAGATCAAGGGTTTCACCGCGACCAAGAGTTCGCTGCTCCTCTTGAATGCGCTGTACTTCATCAAAATTATTGCTTGCAAGCGCAGCTATCACGCCGCGCAATGGTTCATGTGGGTCTTGAATTTCTCCTGCAATTGCTTGCGCTGTTGTTGTGTACTCTCTGTCATACACAAGCTTTGTGCGCTGCGCATCGCGCTCTAGAAATTTTTCCATTGCTACAGCCTGAGGATCCACCTCAACTGTTGCAGGCTTGTCCGCATCTCCCGACACACCTTCGTGGCGCAACATACCAACTCCTGCCGTAGCTATAACCGCGCCTAACAGAGCGACATATCCTGTGTTACTGGATCTGCGAGTTTGCCCACCTTTTGTTTTTGGATTCGTTCTTTCGTTTCCACGCGCGATAGCTTCGTATATGTATGGCGCTGTTGTTTCATCATACTGCACAGCCTCCCACGCGTGTTGATACAGCTCTGAGGATCCGCGACCTTGTAAAAAAGAAATTGCGTTTTCTCTAGCCACACCCTGCTTCACTAAGTGCTCAAAAATTTCATCATCGCTTGTGTGAGAAAAATCAGGAACAGTGTGCTCTGGTGCTGGAAGGTGCATATGCTCTTCCTCTCCAGAAAATTCTACGTACCCAGCGCGTGTATACGTCGTATA